>DATDII010000041.1:0-3536 GCA_036521135.1 Candidatus Dormiibacterota bacterium
AGCTGGAATGCCTCGATCGCGTGGGCCTCGAACGCGGTCACGAAGACGACCGGGATCGGGGTCGCCAGCTGGGAGATCACCTGGCTCAGCTGGAGACCGTCCATCCCGGGCATGCGGATGTCCAGGAAGAGCACGTCCACCTGCTCCTCGGCGAGCAGGTCCATGCACTGGCTGGCCCCGTCGGCCTCCAGAACGTCAGTCACCCGCGGCGACTGCTTGAGGAGGTACTTCAGTTCGCCCCGAGCTGGAGCTTCATCGTCCACGACCAGGGCGCGGAAGGCCGGCTCCATCGGCTCAGGACGCCTTGACGCCGGGCCGGTACTTGGGAATCCGGACTCGAACGGACGTGCCCTTGCCACTCTCGGAGGTGATCTCCAACCCGTGCGCCGAGCCAAAGATGTGGTTGAGCCGACGGTCGATGTTGCCCAGAGCCCCGGGATGCTCGCTGAGATCGAGCGGGCTGGCCAGACCCTCGCCGTCGTCCCGGACCAGGATCAGGCACTCGTCGTCCTGGTCCTCCGCCTCGATGGTGATCTGGCCCCTGCCGAGGCGGGGCTCGATCCCGTGCTTGACCGCATTCTCGACCAGCGGTTGGACCAGGAGCGCGGGCACGACAGTGCTCAGCACCTCGGGGTCGATCTGGTAACGGACGCTGAGGCGGTCGCCAAAGCGGGCCTGCTCGAACTTCAGGTACTGGTTGACGTAGACGAGCTCGTCGGCCAGCGTGGTGAACTCGTGGCCAGTACCCCGAAAGGCCCTCCGGCTGAAGTCGGCGAACTCGGTCAGCAGATCCCGGGCTCGATCGGGGTCGGTGCGGACAAAGCTGGTGATCGTGGTCAGGGTGTTGTAGATGAAGTGGGGTGAGATCTGGGCCCGCAGCGCTCTCAGCTCGGACCGGACCACGGCCGCCTGCTGCTGGTCCGCCCGCTGCAGCCGAAGTTGGGTGGCCAGCAGCTCCGCCAGGTCGGTGGCCACCCTGAGCTGGGCCGGGCTGGGCTCGGCCGTGTGGTAGGTCACCAGGGCGGCCACCGGCTGGTCGTCGACGATCAACGGGTCCACCACCGCCACCCGCAGCGGGCAGGTCGACATTGGCTCCTGGCGGTGGAGCCGGACGAGCTTGGTCCTTCCCGAGGTGAGCGCGCGCCCCACCGCGTCCCCGTCATCCCCGATGTGGCGGGCATGGTGGTCGGCCCGGCTCCCCGGGGCGGCCTGGAACCCGAGGAGGGCGCGGGTGTCGTAGAGGGAGGCAGCCGCGCCTCCCGACTGCGGCAGCAGGGGGCGGAGCACCTTGAGGGCGGTCTTGCTGGAGAGGCCCGGGCGGACGCTCGATACCGCTGAGGTCGCGAAGGCGAGAGTCCTCAGCGTCGCTCTCTCCTCGACGGTATTGAAGACGCGCTGCCGTCGCCGGAGCAGCACAAAGACCCCGGCTGCGGCCAGGGCGGTCAATCCCGCCTCCACCAGGACCACCACCTCCCAGCTCATGGGCGGAATCATCCGCTGCGGGCTGGTTCTCTGCAACGGGCCTACCGCTCGGGCGGCGAACTGAACCGCTTGACTGGCCAATTCATACCGCTCGCCGTGATGCCCTGCGTGGAGGTTCGATAGACCACTACCCTGCCAGGGGAGGCAGCCGCCGACAGGTGTCGGCGTGAGGGTGGTCGTTTGGCAAAAACGGCCCGGGGCGAAGTCGGAGTCTAGGAGGGAGCTATGACGGTAGACGCCAAGCGGATCGACGCGCTTCAAGAGGCGGGCAAGTCCTTCCCGCCTCCTCCCGGGTTCGCGGCCCAGGCCAATGCCCAGCCGGATATCTACAACCGTGACTTCGACGACTTCTGGACCGAGCAGGGGCGCAACCGGGTCACCTGGTTCAAGCCCTTCGACAAGCTCTACGAGTGGAGTCCCCCCTATGCCAAGTGGTACCTAGGGGGCCAGCTCAACGTCTGCTACAACTGCGTCGACCGCCACGTTGACTCCGGGCTGGGCTCCAAGGTGGCCTACTACTGGGAGGGAGAGCCCGCCGGCGAGACCAAGACCATCACCTACGCCGACCTCCAGCGGGACGTCGTCCGCTTCGCCAACGGCCTGAAGCAACTCGGGGTGAAGAAGGGCACGCCGATCGGGATCTACATGGGCATGTGCATGGACCTGCCAGTCGCCATGCTGGCCTGCACCAGGCTCGGGGCTCCCTTCACAGTCGTCTTCGGTGGCTTCAGCGCCGACGCCCTCTCGGGTCGTCTCAACGACATGGGCTGCGAACTGCTGATCACCCAGGACGAAGGCTGGCGCAAGGGCGGCAAGGTTCCCCTCAAGGCCAACTCGGATGCCGCCGTCGAGATGAGCCCTTCGATCAAGCAGGTTGTCGTCGCCCGCCGGACCGGAGGCGACGTCAACATGGTGGCGGGGCGCGACATCTACGTCGACGAGATGATCAAGGGCCAGAGCGACGACCCGGCGACCTGCCCCTGCGAGCCGATGGACTCGGAGGACCTGCTCTACCTCCTCTACACCAGCGGCACCACGGCCAAGCCCAAAGGCATCGTCCATACCACGGGTGGCTACCTGGTCGGAGTCGCAACCACCCACTACTACATCTTTGACATCAAACCCGAGACGGTCTACTGGTGCGCGGCCGACATCGGCTGGGTCACCGGCCACAGCTACATCCTCTTCGGCCCGCTGAGCAACGCGACCACCAGTGTCATCTACGAGGGCGTCCCCAACCATCCCAACGAAGAGCGCTGGTGGGAGATCGTCGAGCGCTACCACGTGAACGTTCTCTACACCGCGCCGACCACGATCCGGACCCACATGAAGTGGGGTCCGCAGTACGCCCAGAAGCATGACCTGACCAGCCTCCGCCTCCTGGGAACGGTCGGGGAGCCGATCAACCCTGAGGCCTGGCTCTGGTACCGCGAACACGTCGGATTGGGAGCGACCCCGGTGGTCGACACCTGGTGGCAGACCGAGACCGGCATGATCATGATCACGCCGCTTCCCGGGATCACCACTCTCAAGCCCGGCTCGGCGACCAAGCCATTCCCGACGGTCGATGCGGCCATCTATGACGAGCAGGGCAACGAGGTGCCGCCCGGCCAGGGGGGCTACCTCGTGATCCGGAAGCCCTGGCCGGCCATGTTGCGTGGTGTCTATCACGATCCGGACCGGTACCAGGACACCTACTGGAGCCGCTACCCGAACGTCTACTTCGTCGGCGATGGCGCCCGGAAGGACTCCGACGGCGACTACTGGCTGATGGGCCGAATCGATGATGTGATGAACATCTCCGCCCATCGGATCTCAACGACCGAGGTCGAGAGTGCGCTGGTCGACCATCCGTCTGTCGCCCAAGCGGCGGTCTGCGCCCGGAATGACGCTCAGACAGGGCAGGCGATTGTCGCCTTCGTCACCCTCAAGGCGGGCCAGGAAGGGACGGTTGACCTGATGACCGAGCTCCGCAATCACGTGGGCAAGAAGATCGGCAAGATCGCCATGCCCGCAAACGTCCTCTTCACTCCTGAACTGCCGATGACGCGGTC
>DATDII010000042.1:0-5734 GCA_036521135.1 Candidatus Dormiibacterota bacterium
GCTGCGATGACCAGGGCGCCCTGGACCGGGCGTCGCTCCCCGTCGAGGCCGGCGAGCGACTCGCCTGCCCGGCCCCGGCGCACGGTTATCGGGAGCGCCTCGGAGGCGCCGCCGAGCCGGTCCAGATCAAACGTGTGCACCGGCTGCCCCAAGTCCAGCATGACGTAGTTGGCGAGGTCGACGACCGCGGAGATGGATCGGGCTCCGACCGCCATCAGCCGACGCTGGAGCCAGAGCGGGCTGGCGCCGGCCGCCAGCTGGTCGACGCACTCCGCCAGGTAGACGGGGCAGTCGGCCGCCGACTCGACCTGGACCGCGACCGACTGGCTGGCGGGAGGACCGGAGCGCTCCGGTTCGCCCAGCTCCGGCGGGCGCAGCCGGCGGTCGGCGACCGCGGCCAGCTCCCTAGCCACCCCCCAGTGGGAGAGGCAGTCGCCCCGGTGGCTCAGAATCTCCAGCTCGTAGACGGTGTCCAAGGGGAAGATCCGACTCAGCGGGGCGCCCAGCTCCGCCTCCCCCTCCGGGAGGATGAGCACGCCATCGTGCTCAGCGCCGAGTCCGAGCTCGTCTGGGGCGCAGATCATCCCGTTGCTCAGCGCCCCCCGGATCCGCCGCTGCCCGAGCCTCATCCCCCCCGGGAGCTCTGTCCCCGGGCGGGCCCAGGCGACGACCGCCCCCGGGGTCAGGTTCTGGGCACCGCAGACCACGTCGACGGGCTCCTCTCCGGGAACTCGGACCTTGGTCATCCAGAGGTGGTCGCTGTCCGCCAGCCGGGCCAGCTCGGCCACCTCGGCCACGACCACCTGGTCCAGCCCGGCGCCGAAGTCGAGGATCCGCTCGACCTCGGTCCCGCTCAGGGTGAGCAGATCAGCGATCCGGCCTGGGGTCAGCCCCTCCAGGTCCACGAAGTCGCCGAGCCACTCCTGACTGACCCGCATCAGAAGTTAGCCGCCAGCCGGAGGTCGTTCTCGTAGAGGTCACGGATGTCATCGAGGCCGTACTTCAAGGCCGCGATCCGATCCGGGCCCATGCCGAAGGCGAAGCCGCTGTAGCGCTCGGGGTCGAGGCCGGCGTTGCGGAGGACCTGGGGATGGACCATGCCCGAGCCCAGCATCTCGATCCAACCCTTGCCGTGGCAGCTGCGGCAGCCCCGTCCCTCGCAGAACCAGCACTGGACGTCAGCCTCCAGGCTGGGCTCGGTGAAGGCGAAGAAGCTGGAGCGCAGGCGCACCGGTCGGTCCTTGCCGAAGAGCTCCCCGGCGAAGTAGAGAAGCGTGCCCTTGAGATCGGCGAGGGTCACCCCCTCGTCGACGCAGAGGCCCTCGAGCTGGAAGAACATGGGGTTGTGGGTCGGGTCCGGGTTGTCGCGCCGGTACACCTTGCCCGGGGCGAGGATCCGGTAGGGTGGCGGCCCGGCCAGCATGGTCCGCAGCTGAACCGGCGAGGTGTGGGTGCGCAGGAGCCAGCTCCGGGCCGGTCCCTCCAGGTAAAAGGTGTCCTGGCTGTCCCGGGCCGGGTGCTCTGGAGGAAGGTTGAGGAGCTGGAAGTTGTACTGGTCGTCCTCCACCTCAGGCCCGCGTACCGACTGGTAGCCGAGGGCGCGCCCGATGTCCTCCAGCTCCCGGACCAGGCGCCCGACCGGGTGCTGGTGGCCCCGCTCAAGTGGTGAGCTCGGGTAGGTGAGGTCGAGCGCCGCCCGGACGCCGGGCCGGGGCCCTCGCTCGGCAGCAAGTGCCTTGAGCCGGGCCGCGAGGGCGCTCTCGGTCAGCTGCTTGGCGGCGTTGAAGGCCCGGCCCAGGGCGACCCGCTCCTCGAGCGGCGCCCGTCCCAGCCCCTTCGCCCCGGCCGTGATCAGGCCGCCGTGGCGGGCGAGGTACTTGAGACGAATCTGCTCCAGCTGGTCAGGATCGACCGCCCCGGCGATCTCCTCCAGGGCCTGCTCGCCAAGTGCCCGGAGGTCGCCCTCGGTCATTGGTCGGGCGCAGTCTCCCGCACTACCTCAACCAGGCGGGCAAAGGCCGCCGGGTCGTGCACGGCCAGCTCCGAGATCTGCTTCCGCGAGAGCTCGACCCCGGACCGGGTCAGGCCGGCGATGAAGCGGCTGTAAGGGATCCCCGCCTGGCGCGAGGCGGCGTTGATGCGCGCGATCCAGAGCCTGCGGAAATCGCCCTTGCGCTTGCGCCGGTCCCGGTACTGGTAGGCGAGGGAGTGCATGACCGCCTCGTTGGCGGGCCGGAAGAGGCGATTGTGGGTGCCGCTGAAGCCCGAGGCGAGCTCAAGGACCTTCTTGTGGCGCTTGCGGGCGGTTACCCCGCGCTTGACCCGGGCCATGGCTCAGCCCTTGAGGTAAGGCGCGTTCCGCCTCACCGACTTGGCACTTCCGGCATCGACCGGGTGCATCTGGGCGTAGCCGCGCTTGCGCTTGGCCGACTTGTGCTCGAGCATGTGCGACTGGAAAGCGCCCCGGCGGAGCAGCTTACCCGTCCCCGACAGGCGGAACCGCTTCTGGGTCCCCTTGTGGGTGCGGATCTTCGGCATGGTTGCTGGCGACTCCTTTGGGCAGCTTCTTCGAAACCGGGTTGAGGATCATGATCATATTGCGTCCCTCGACCAGCGGCGTCCGCTCGATCTGGGCGACGTCCTTGACTTCCTCGGCGAGACGGTCGAGCAGGGCCCGGCCGATCTCCTGGTGGACCAGCTCCCGGCCCCGGAACATGATAGTGAGCTTGACCTTGTCCCCCTCCTCGAGGAAGTGGCGCACGTAGCCGTATTTGGTCTGGAAGTCATGCTCGCTGATCTTGGGCCGGAGCTTCATCTCCTTTAGCCTGATCTGGTTGTGCTCGCGGCGGGCGTCCTTCTCCCGCTTCAGGGCCTCGAACTTAAACCGGCCGTAGTCCATCAGCCGGCAGACCGGAGGCTGGGCCTGGGGCGCCACCTCGACCAGGTCGAGGCCACGCTCCTGGGCAATCTGCTGGGCGTCGGCCAGGGAGACGATGCCCAGGGCCTCGTCGTTGGTGTCGTCGAAGAGTCGAACCGAAGGAACCCGGATCTGGTCGTTGATGCGAAGTTCGCGAAACGCTATGGACGAATCCTCCTCAAGCCGAAATTGAACTGCGGATGCTACCACTCAGGCGGGCAATCCCAGCCCCAGGGCGACGGTTCAGGAGCCGACCTCGGTCTCCAGCCGCAGGATCAGGTCCTCGACCGAGATCGGACCCTCGCTCCCGGTCCGGTTGTCGCGCAGGTTGACGTTGCCCGCCGCCAGCTCCTGCTTACCCACGACCGCCGCGTAGGGAACCTTGGCCAGCTGGGAGTCGCGGATCTTCGCCCCGATGCGGTCGCCGGGGCGGTCTGGGACCTCGGTCCGGAATCCCGCCTCCTCCAGCTTCGCAGCCACTTGGTGAGCATAGTCCAGATGGTCATCGCTCACCGTGATGACTTGGACCTGGACCGGAGCCAGCCAGACCGGCAGCGCCCCGGCGTAGTGCTCGAGGAGGACGCCGAAGAAGCGCTCCATCGAGCCCAGCAGGGTGCGGTGGATCATCACCGGCTGGTGGGGCTGGCCGTCGCTGCCCACGTACTCCAGCTGGAAGCGGGCCGGCTCGTTGAAGTCGAACTGGACGGTGGCACACTGCCAGCGCCGGCCGATCGCGTCCCGGATGTGCACGTCCACCTTGGGCCCGTAGAAGGCCCCCTCGCCCTGGTTGACCTTGAACTCGAGCCCCTCCGCCTCGATCACCCGGGCCAGCGACGCCTCGGCAGCCTCCCAGAGCTCATCCGCGCCGACCGCCTTGGCCGGCCGGGTGCTGAGGTCGACCTCGACCTGGTCGAAGCCGAACCGGGAGTACATCTGCCGGACCAGGCGAAGCACCCCGGCAACCTCCTCGTCCACCTGCTCCGGACGGCAGAAGAGGTGGGCATCGTCCTGGGTCAGGCCGCGGACCCGGAGCAGGCCGTGGAGCGTGCCGCTGCGCTGGTAGCGGTAGACCGTCGCCATCTCGGCCAGGCGGAGGGGCAGCTCGCGATAGCTGCGCGCCCGCGACTGGTAGATGAGGATGTGGAAGGGGCAGCTCATCGGCTTGACCCGGTAGCGGTCCCCCTCCACCTCCATCGCCCCGAACATCTCGTCGCTGAAGTAGCCGAGGTGACCGCTGGTCTCCCAGAGCTGCTCACGGGCGAGGTGGGGCGTGTAGACCAGCTGGTACCCCGCCTTTCGGTGGGCGGCTCGCCAGTAGTCCTCGATCACGGTCCTGACCGTGGCGCCATGGGGGTGCCAGAGGATGAGCCCGGGTCCGAGCTCTTCTGAGATGGAGAAGAGCTCCAGCTCCCGGCCCAGCTTGCGATGGTCCCGCAGCGCCGCCTGCTCCAGGCGCTCGAGATAGAGGGCCAGTTCCGCCGCCGAGTTCCAGGCGGTGCCGTAGACCCGCTGGAGCATGGGCTGGGTCTCGTCGCCGTGCCAGTAGGCACCGGCCGGATGGGTCAGCTTGAAGGCCGCGATCTGGGACGCGTCCTCGACGTGAGGTCCCCGGCAGAGGTCGAAGAAGTCCCCGGTCCGGTAGCAGCTGATCACCTCGTCGGCGGGGATGCGCTCGATCAGCTCCAGCTTGAAACGCTGGCCCCGCCGACGGAACTCGGCCAGGGCCTGGTCGCGGCTGAGCTCCTCGCGCAGGTACTCAGGGCGCCGGCTGGCGATCTCCCGCATCCTGGCCTCGATCCGGGGAAGGTCCTCGTCGGTGAAGCGGTGGTCGCCGGGAAGCAGGAAGTCGTAGTAGAAACCGTCCTCGATCGACGGCCCGATCCCGTACTCCGCCCCGGGCCAGATCTCGCAGACGGCCGCCGCCATCAGGTGGGCGGTGCTGTGGCGCAGGGTCTCCAGGTCGATACCGTTCTCAGCCATGGTGGTCCGCCGATTGTATGAGCCACCGGCAAAAGCCCGGCCTGGCTCAGGACGCTGGCTATAATCCGGTCACCCCGACCCGGGAGGGCGCATAGCTCAGGTGGTTAGAGCGCTACCCTGACACGGTAGAGGCCCCAGGTTCGACTCCTGGTGCGCCCACCACGCCCCTGGAGTTGGCACAGGCGGCCCGATCCCTTCGCCAAGGCGGCACCGGACCCGGGCGTGGGCGGCCCCTCAAGCCCGGTTGATGACAGCTTCTCCACAGGCGAGGATGGGGATACTGGGCACAACCGAGGCCGCCTCGATTGACCTCGAAAAGTGCCTACTTTTCTAGTAGTTACGAGGATTGACAGGCGACCTTAACCAGTCTCTAATATCGCTCCGTGGCCCCCTTCTCCCACCCCCGACCCCAGCCCCTGCGGGTCTGCGCGCGGGTGGGCTGCGGCGCACCGGTCAAGAAGCAGACGGCCAAGTACTGCAGCGTTCAGTGCTCCAGCCTCGACCCCGACCGCAGGGCCCGGCTCCGCGAGCGGGCGCGCTCCAACCGCGTCCTCCCCCTGGCCCGTCAGCTACGGCTCGACTTCGAGAGCGAGGAGATGGCCCTGGCCCTGCTCGACCGCCGCCGTGAGGAGGTCCCACTTGGGCTCTCCCGCTGGGCGGTCTGAGCCACTCCGACTCGGCGGCGGGAGGGGAAACAGCTCGACTCGCGTTCGAGCGCCCTCGATCCCGCTCGGGGTCAGCGCCGGGCCGGACTGGTGATCGCCGCCGCCGCGGTGCGGATATCGGCCGCGGTGACGGTCACCAGCAGGCTCAGCTCGCAGCGGTGGCAGACGATGT
>DATDII010000043.1:0-3200 GCA_036521135.1 Candidatus Dormiibacterota bacterium
ACCTCAACCCCGGTCTCGACGGTGACCCCGAGTCGAAGACAGGCGGCGAGCAGGGCGTCGACCATCCGGTGGCTGTGGACGTGGCCGTCCCCGGGATAGTGGAGGCCCGCCAGCACAGCCGGTCCCAGACCCGGGACCAGCTCCGCCAGCCGGGCCCGGTCCAGCAGCTCCGACACGTCGAGGCCGTGCTCCCGCTGCCAGCGGGCCTGGCCGTCCATGCCCCGGGCGGTTTCCTCGGTGGTGGCGACACGGACCAGCCCCGTGAGCTCGAGCTCGCAGTCGATCCCGGAGTCCCGGCGGAGCTGCTCGGCCCAGCCGGGCCAGAGCTGGCGCCCCGCCCGGCAGAGCGCCTGGAAGGCATCCGGCTCACCAGCCTCGGATCCGGCCGCGAGCATCCCGGCAGCGGCCGCGGAGGCCCCCTCGCCGCAGCGCTCGGCCCGCTCCAGCACCGTCACCGACTGGTTCCGGCGGGCCAGCGCCAGGCCCACCGCCAGGCCGACCACGCCCGCCCCGACGACAAGGCAGTCCCGGCGTGCGGCTGTGGTCACTCAGCTGAGGATAGGGGCCCTTCCCTGGGCGGCTGGCGAGCCCAGCTCAGGACGGCTGGCTCAGGCAAGGGCCGTCAGAGCCCAGGCCTCCCTGGCCCAGGCAGGCGGCGCTGACCGTGTCCCACCAGGCGGCCCCGTCCAGCCTCGCGAGCTCGGTCTCAGCCGCCTCCCTGGCGACCTGCTGCTCGAGCTGGACCCGCAGGGCGAGCCGGCGCAGGGCGGGCCGGAGCTCGTGGCGGAGCTGGCGGGAGGAGTCCTCGAGCCACTGGCCCAGCACCACCAGGTCGTGGAAGCGCCCGAGTAGCCGCTGGAGGTCCCGGAGCTCATGAAGCACGGCCCGATGGCCCTCGCCGAGGGCGGGGGCGAAGAGCTCGAGCCGGTAGCGCAGGCGGCGGATCTCGGTCCGGCGGCGATGGAGGTCGACGGCGCCCGGCTTGGACCGGGCCGCACGCTGGAGCAGCCGGGGCAGCTGGTCCTCCGCCAGCGCCGCCGGGGGCAGGCCCGGTCGGTGGTCGCGAAGTCGGGGCGGCGCGGTTAGGCGTTGCAGGCGCTGGAGTCCGCCATCCGCCAGGACCGCCTCGCGCTGGCCGTCGATCTCGGCAGAGGTGCTGTCGGCCAGGGCCCTGCGCGCCTCCATCTCCAGGCCCCGGAGCCCAGGCCGGATCCGGCTCTGCTCGTCCAGGACCAGGATCTCGTCGCCCGCCGTTCGGGGGTCGTCGCTGCGGTCCCGGAAGACCGCGACCGGGCCGAGGATCTCGTCGAGCAGGCCGAGGCGAACCTCAGCGTCCCGGAGCCGGCCGAGCTCGCGCTCAGCCCGCCGCAGGCGCCTGCGCCACTTGCGGGGCCGCTCCAACCAGTCCTCGAAGCCGGTGGCCGCCGCCCGCAGGCGCCGGAGCGCGACCCGGGCGTCATGGGCCGCCTCGGCATCGCTGGGAAGGGGCAGCCGGGCCAGCGCCCAGCTCAGCTTCTCGGCCCGCTCCTGGACGGTGGTGGCGGCCAGGCCGGAGCAGTCGGTGGCCTCAGCCACGATTGGCTCCCGGGAGAGCGAGGGCCTCCTCGAGCTCCGGGTGGGCCGCCAGACGCCGCGGCCGCCACCAGTCCTCACCGCCGCCGACCAGGGCCGCGATCATCCCGTCCCTGAGACCACGTTCGGAGGCGCGGACCCAACCCAGGCTGAGCAGGTCCATCAGCTGGGCCAGGATCAGGGCCCCGCCCCGGCAGAGCAGGGTCCGCTCGAGGTCGACCCCAGAGCGTTGGGAGAGCTCAGACGCCGGGTGGCGGCGGAAGCTCTCGATCAGGGTCTCCACGTCCCGGAGCCTGAGCAGCGCGCCCCGCTGCTTGCCCAGGAGCCGGGGCAGGTTGGTGATCGTCCCCCCGGTCCCCAGCGCCACCGGGTGGGCCGGCAGCGGGATCAGGTCGGGGATGAGCTGGCCCACCCGCCGTTCCATGCTCCGCCAGTCTTCCTCGCTGGGCGGGTCGGCGTTGGCCAGCTGAGCCACCGAGCCCGACCCGATCGCCAGCGAGCTGTTCCGGCACGCGCTCCCGGCCGGACCTCCGGCGATCTGGGCGGACGCCCCGCCGATGTCGAGGAGCACGGTCGGGCGGCCTGGCGAGATGGTCATGGTCGCCCCGTCGAAGGCCAGCTGAGCCTCCACCTCAGGGGCCAGGATCCGGACCTGGCCGCCTCCCGCCGCCTCGGCCAGGCGGTCGGCAACCTCGGGGCCGTTAGCCGCCGACCGCAGCGCCTGGGTCGCGCCGATGGCGATCTCGACAACCCCGAGCTCCCTCGCCTCCTCGACCTGGCCCCGGAGCACCTTGCTGGCGAGGGCGAGGCGCTCGGGGCCGATCGCGCCCACGGCGTTGACGTCCTGGCCCAGCTGCACGAAGGCGCGCCGACGCAGAACCGGGATCGGGAGCCGGTGCGGGGGGCAGCTGGCGATCAGCAGGTGAACCGTGTTGCTGCCGACGTCGATGGCGGCGAAGCGAGGTGCCCTGGTCATCCCGGCACCAGATCGGGGGAGCGCCGGTTCAAGGACCGGACCCAGCTGCCATTGCCGTAGTCTGCGCCCTTGGCTGGAGCGCCCTCTGCCTATACTTCCGAGATCGGGGTGCGTAGTCTCTATCTCGTTCGCCACGCGGTCGCCCGGGAACGCGACAACTGGTCCCAGCCGGACCGCCTCCGACCCCTGAACGAGGTCGGCTGGCGCCAGGCAGCGGTCCTCTCCGACCTCCTTGCCGACGCCGGGATCGAGGGCCACTACAGCAGCCCGGCCGTGCGCTGCCGGGACACGCTCCTGCCCCTGGCCCATGGTGCCGGGCTGGCTGTCCAGGACGACACCCGGCTGCTCGAGGGCGCGCTCGGCCCCGAGGCCGGGGCGGCCCAGGCCCAGCTGAGGTCGGTGATCAGGACCTACTTCGCGAACGGCGCCAAGCGGGCGGCCGCCTGCAGTCATGGCGACCTGCTCCCCCCGCTGCTGGAGGCGGCCGGCGCCCCGGCCGGTTCCCGCTGTCCCAAGGGCGGCGTCTGGCGGCTGGACCTGTCCGACGACCGGGACCGGGTCTCTCAGGCCGTCTACCTGGGCCGACCCGACCCGGGCGGGGGCTGGGACCAGCGGTGAGCGAGGCCGCCCCCGGGCCGTCCAGCTCGGAGGA
>DATDII010000044.1:0-2714 GCA_036521135.1 Candidatus Dormiibacterota bacterium
TCACCCCTCGCGCCTCTGGCTACCCCTGGTCGAGTCCGGGTCCTGACCCGGCTGATCCTGATCGATCCCGAGGTCCGACCCGGCCCGCCGGCCAGCGCCAGCCGCTCCCGGATCCAGGCTCCGGCCAGAAGGGCCAGGCCGAGCGTGGCCGGGCGGTAGGCCCTCGGGATCGAGTTCTTCGGGCCGGGCCACCTCCAGGTCCGAAGCCAGTTGGAGAGATGGGGGTGGAGTCCGTCGCCGCCGGGCCGATGCCGACCAGGCCCGGGTTGTGCACTTCCCGACCACCTGGGGACGAGGGCACTTTTGGCCGGCTCAGCTGGAAGCTCGCCCCTGGCCGAGCAGCTCCTCCGTCAGCGGATCAGGGCGGCCGCCGAAGTACCGCTCCAGCACCTGGCGGAAGATCGCGCGCTCGGGGGCGGCGTGAAGAAAGAGGGTCATCGAGGACCGGAGCTTTAGGGCATCCAGGGTCCCGAGGATCTGCTCGGCTGTGCCGCCCTTCGTCTGGATCAGCAGCTGGCAGCACTCGAGCAGCCGGTGCCCGAGCACGGGATGGCGGAGGTAGGCCGCTGCCTCCGCCAGCGAGGAGATCCCGAACCGCCTCGACGTTGAGCTCTGGCCCAGGCCCGCCAGCTGGGGGAAGACGAACCAGATCCAGTGACCGCTCTTGCGTCCCCGCCTCAGCTCCTCTACTGCCCGCAGGTAGGTGCCTCCATCCGTCTGGGCGTCGAGGAACCGGCTCAGCCGGAAGGGATCGTCCCCGCTCAATCGTCGAGCAGCGCCCCTCCGGTCGATGCCCAACTGGCGATCACAGCAGGGGCCGGGTCACCTGCCCGAGGCGATCCTGGGTGAGCCGGCCCAGGCTGGTGACCTGGCGGAGGAACTTGACCGCCGCCGCCTCCGAGGAGAGGCGGCTCAGCCCGCTCGTGATCCGTCGGTCGAGAGCACCGAACCGGTTGCGGAGCTCCTCGTCCGGCAGCCAGGCAGCCAGCTGGCGAGCCCGACGCGACGACTCCCAGACCTCGTGATCGAGGCGGACGGGCCGAGGAGTCCCGCCCCAGGCACCGGTCGACTTGGCCACCTTGACCTCCCAGTAGTGGGCGTCCCAGACCGCCCGCAGATAGAGGTCGAGAGCCTCCTGGAAGTCGAGCAGGAGCCGGCGCTGACGGTCCTCGCGGGCGTCCTGCCGGGCCTGCTGCCGTGCACTGCGCTCCTGGCGGTCCCGGAAGATCCGCCCGGTCGAGCCCCCGGCCAGACCCACCGCGGCGCCGCCCAGGGTGAAGGCTCCGGTCGTGAGCGCGGTTGCGTCGATCACTTCGCTCCGATCATATGCCGGTCCGCGGCGGATGGGACCCGGGTATTCTGGCTCGACGCCTGTCCCCAATCCCAGCGCCCGCCCGTCTCAGAGCTGCTCTGCGGAGCCCGCCGCCGGAGCTGATGATCGCCCCTAACCAGTCGGGCGAGGGCGAGCCGGTCCGGCGGGTCGGGAGGGACCCCGGGATTGAGGAGCTCCAGTCCCAGCTCGACCGCTGGATGGGGGAGCTTGGCCTGGCAGTGCGCCATCACTACGTCGCCACCGCGTCGGGGAGGGTCCATGCGCTCGCGGCCGGCTCGGGCCGGGACGCGGTGATCCTGCTCCCTGGCCTGGCGGCTTCGGCCGGGGAGTTCGGCCGCCTGATCCGGCGTCTGGCCCAGCGACATCTGGTGGTTGCAATCGACCGGCCCGGCACCGGACTCAGCGACCCCGTCCGTTTCCGGGGCCATCCCCGGGCCCCCTGGGTGGCCGTTGTAAAGGCGGTCGCCGACCACCTCGGGTTGACGACCATGACCGTGGTCGGCCACTCCGTCGGGGGGCTGGTCGCAGGAGCGTTCGCGATCGCCCATCCGGAGCGGGTGAGCAGGCTCGTCCTGGTCAGCCCACTCGGCCTGCGCCGGTCGATCCCGCTCACATGGAACGTTCTGCTGCTCCCGGGGGCGCTCGAGGCGGTGATGGCCGCCGACCGGGCCCGGCGGGTTCGGCTGATGCCGCGGACGGCTGCGCTAGGGCCAAGAGGCGAGTCAGAAACGTCGCCGATGGGCGCCTACCGGATCGGGGTGGCGAGACGCTTTGCCCAAGGCTCCGACCTGTCCCTGCTCACCCGGCTGATGCGACCCCGCTCCCTCCGTCCGGAGTCGCTGCTCCTGCCACAGCTCGCCCTCTTGGCGGACCGGACACTGGTTGTCTGGGGCGCCGACGATCGGGATCTGCGCCTGGCGCCGTCGGAGAGAGCCCTGCTCGGTCACCCTTCGTTGCGGCTGCGGGTGGTGGCAGGGCAGGGACACAGCCTTCCCTTTGCCAAGCCGGGGCTCCTCGCCGACCTGATCAGGAACGGGTAGCCTTGCGGCCGATGGTCACTCGGACTGCCCGGCGGTCACCGGCCAGACGGCCTCGAGCAGCAGCGCCGGGATCGGGTTGGCGGGACTGGCGGGACGTGGTCACGAGTTCGGTCGACACTCCGATGCCAGGATGGATCTGGTACTCCAGCTCAAGGCTGGCCTGCGCCCCTCGCCGGTGGCCTAGGTCTCCGCCTCTACGCCAACGATCCAGGTGATACCGAAGCGGTCGGTGAGCATGCCGTAGAGGGGGCGAGGGAAGCGGGAGCGAGCGGGCTTAGGATCGCGGTCGCCCCGTCACCGAGAGCGTCCCACAAGACCATGATCTCCTCGGAGTCGAGCTC
>DATDII010000045.1:0-12335 GCA_036521135.1 Candidatus Dormiibacterota bacterium
CGACGGGGTGGCGATCAGCAGCCAGGAGGCGAAGGAAAGCGCGGTGCAAACGGCCAGGGTGGGGGCCCGGAAGCCACTCGCTTTGACCCGGCGCCACAGGTAAAAGATGCCCACGGTGAAGATCGCGCCGAGGAGGAAGACCTGGAACAGGAAGGCCACGCTCAGCCCGCCCAGCATCATGCTGTACCAGGCGGCGTAGGAGTGAAGCTGGATCTCCTTGGCGTACTCCCATCCGATCAGGGGCTGGGCGATGGTGAAGCCGACCGCATAGATGATCCCGTAGTGCCCGATCCAGTCGGCGTAGGCCCGGGCCTCCCTGGTCTTGGCGAGCACGATGCGGATCCCACCGACGAGGGCGATGATCGCGCCGGTGAAGGCGATGTTGCCGACGAACCGGTGCATCTCGAGAGGAAGCTCGGTCGGGTTGAGGATGTTGAGGGCGAGGCTGCTGGAAGGGCGCGGGGTCAGCATGTAGGAGGCGACGATGTTGATCGCCAGCATCTGGATCGAGGCGTTGATGAAGAGCAGGAACTCGATCCCGACCCGGAGCGCCCGGACTTTGCCCAGCTTGTCCCACTGGGAGTAGAGGACGTAGAGGCAGAGGATCTCGCCGATGAAGGCGATGCCCTCGACGATGAAGGGCCAGAACATGATCCGGACCAACTCGACGAAGAACTGGCTCCAGAGGCCGAGGAAGAGGATCAGGACGGCGAAGATGGCCAGCGACGAACCCAGGGCAAAGGTGACCCCGAGGGCGGTGACCAGCCCCTTGGAGAAGCGCGTCTGGCGCTCGTCCTTGCGCTTCCAGCCGACGAAGTCGGTGACCGCCAGGATGATGTAACCGCCCTGCTGAAAGGCGGCGAACTGGATGTGGGCCAGCATCAGCAGGGCCACCAGGGCGGTCGCCATCCCGGTCGAGACCGGTACCTTGACCAGGCTCGGCGAGGTAGCCGCGAGCAGAGTTGCCAGGCTCACAGGTTGAAGAGCCGGTTCACGGCCAGCAGCGCCTCGAAGATGAGGAAGAGGATGGCGAAGAGCGCGGGCACCATCACCTCGGGCCTGCGCCAGGGCTCGCGCTGAGGCGAGCGATCCAAGAAGGGCACCAGCACCAGGAGGGTGGTCCCGATCCCGGGCAGCACGAAGACCCCGACCGCGATCATCCAGGCCTGGGGAAACTGGACCAGGAGCTGGTCCAGGGGCAGGAAGAACCACTCCGGGGTGGGTACGTAGTTGAGGGCTGCCGGGTTGGCCGCCCGCTCGATCGGAGCGCCGACCACCACCGCCATCACGAAGATGATCACGACCAGGGCAAAGCTGACCAGAGCGTCCTTGAAGATCTGGGACGGGAAGAAGTCGTCGATATCCATCGGCACGGCATAGCCCGGGTCGCTGGGCACGGCCGGGTAGGGGTACTCGGCCTCGGCCAGACGGGTGGCCCGGGACTCCTCGGACTCCTCCTCCACCCCCTCGTAGTTGACCCAGGAGCCATGCTCGCCGTGGCGGCGGAGCAGGATCAGGTGGAGGCCGATCAGGGGCACCAGCAAGGCCGGGAGCAGCCAGATGTGGATGGCGAAGAAGCGGGTCAGCGTCTCCGGGCCCATCTGGGGGCCGCCCCGGAGGATCTCCTGCAGCCAGTTGCCGAAGAAGGGGATGTAGTCGACCACGTGGGTGACCACGGTCGCGGTCCAGTAGGCGGCCTGGTCCCAGGGCAGCATGGCCCCGGTGATGCCGAGCCCGAGGACGAGGAGGAAGAGGATCACCCCGACGATCCAGTTGAGCTCGCGCGGCTTCTTGTACGAGCCGCTGATGAAGGTCCGGACCATGTGGAGGCCGATGATGAAGAGGAGCACGTAGGCGCCCCAGAGGTGCATGCCCCGGACGATCGCGGCGAACTCGTCGTGATGCTCGATGAAGTTGAGGCTCTCCCAGGCCTCGGTGGTCGAGGGCACGTAGGTCCAGAGCAGGAACATCCCGGTGACGATCTGGAGGACGATGATGATCAGGGTGGCGCTGCCCAGCGAGTAGGCCCAGGCTCCCCGCCAGGGCACCGCCTCGTAGAGCAGCTGGTGGGTCAGGTCGGAGACGCCAAGGCGCTCGTCCACCCAGCGGTAGGTGGCGGCCAGTGGGCGCGCAACAGGTCGGGTCAGCTTGGCGACAAGCTCGCTCCGCGCCGGCTGGCTCGGGCTGGCCACGCGATCTACGCCCCCGTGAGCACGTTGCGGATGTACAGGGTCGAGCCGACCAGCTTGTGCTCATAGCGGAAGAGCGGCCAGGGCGGAGGTCCGCCGATGTTGACGCCGGTGATGCTGTAGAGGCCGCCATGACAGGGACAGAGGAACTGCTTCAGGTTGATGTCCCAGTGCACGTCGCACTGCATGTGGGTGCAGACGTTGGACAGGGTCAGCAGCTCCACCTGGCCGCTCAGGTTGAGCTTGACCACGTACACGGTGCGGGGCACGGGCGGCACCGTCCAGCCCTCGTCGATCGGGAGGTTGACCACGTAGGCAGTCGGCACCCCGACGGCCACCTGGCTGATGTCGGCCACCATCACCCAGGGGGTCTTGCGCTTGGCGAAGACCGGGCTCAGGACCGAGCCCACGATCGGGGCCCCGATCAGCAGCGCGGTGCCCGCCCCCACCCCATTGATGGTCAGGATCATGAAGCGACGGCGGGAGACCCGCTTGGCAGCGGAGTCCGGGCCGGTGTCAGCCACCGGCTAGGACCACGATTCCGACCAGCAGCGCGAGACAGATCCCGAGCAGGAACAGAAAGGTGAAGACGCCGGTGGCGACCGCCATCCAGGCCAGCCCCGCCCCCTCCACCGTCGCCAGCTCCCGGGCATGGCGCACGACCATGACGAAGCCGGTCAGCATCAGGCAAAAGAAGGAGGTGACGAGCAGACCCAGGTACCAGGCCGACTCGAAGTCCTGGTAGTTCACGGCTGGTAGCCCTTGGGCACGGTGAAGTTTTGGGCCGACTGGGGCAGGGTGAGCAGGCAGCTGTCGGCACCGGTGGTGGCGTCGATGCCGCAGGGCAGCTTGGCGTTCTCCTTGATCACGCCCATGTAGAGGCTGAGCACCAGGGCGCAGACCCCGACCACCGCCATCGCCCGGCTGGCGACGGGGTTGATCCGGACCGAGGCGCCGCCGTGGCGCAGCGAGCGGATGTAGCCGACCAGGTTGGCCGCGGTCGCCAGGAAGGCGATCAGGAGGGCCACGTAGCGCAGCACCACGACATTGCTCGGGATCACCGCCGCCGGCAGCGCGGTGACACCCATCGCCAGGAGGGCCACCACCGTCAGCGGCGCGGCGCCGCCGACCCCGAGGGGTCCGGTCTGGCGATGGCTCCAGAAGACCAGGTTGGCCCCCACCACCAGGACCGCGAGGAGGACGACCTGGCCGATGAAGAGGGAGGCCGAGTTGAACACGAAGAGGTTGTCGAAGGCGGGCAGGGAGCTGGTCTTGACCGTCTCCGCGAGCATGAAGCCGGTGATCGGCTGGGCGAGCAGGAAGATCGAGCCGATCGCGAACATGACCCGGGCCGCCCAGCGCTGGTAGGTGATCTCCGCCGCCGACTTGGCCCTGCGGCCGCGCCAGACCGCGATCCCGGCCAGCAAGAGAGGCGCCCAGGACAGGTTGGCCCCAGCGTAGTGGAGCAGCAGCCAGGGGTAGCTGGGGGCGAAGGCGGCCCCGACCGCGCTGACGGCGGTGCCCGGGGTCAGCACGTAGCTGTCCAGCTCCACGATCGTGAAGAGGAAGACGTACTGGACCGCGGCGAAGGCAAAGCCCAGGGCCAGGTGGAGCCGGGGGGACATCTTGTCCCAGCGGTAGACGTAGAGCAGGAGCAAGGGGATGCCCACGAAGAAGCTGGCGAAGGCGATGGTAAGCGGCAGGAGGAGCTCGTTGAGCAGGGTGCCGATCAGGCGCCCGTAGAGCCCGGCCAGCAGGAACACCGCCAGCACCGCCCAGGTCGCCCCCAGGCTGTAGAGGTAGACGATCGCCTTGGAGAGCCCGTGGGCATAGCGCAGACACATCGGGTCGCCGCCCCGGCGCCGGCCGGCCAGCTCCATGAAGGGGGCGAGGGCGGTCGCGGCCAGGATGAAGCCGACCAGGGCGATGTGGATCAGGAAGACCCCCCCGATCGCGAACTGGGCTCCGAGGGGGCCGAATGGCAGCCTCGGGAGCGGAGTGGCGAGCGAGGACAGCAGCACTTCGCCCCAATGCTGACGGGACAGCCCTCTGCAAGGCAACTCCCAATTGCGAAGACCAGATGGGCCAGAGCTGGACCGGGATAATCGCCAGCTGTGGTCGAACCGCTGGTCCTGGTGCACGGCGATGACCGCTACCTGGTCCGGACCGCGGCGCTACGGCTCCGGGGCCAGCTCAGCGCCGACCTGATCGAAGACCTCGGCCTGGAGGAGTTCCGGTCCTCGAGGGACATCGACGCCATCGCCAGGAGCGTCGCCACCCCACCCTTCCTCGCCATCCGGCGGCTGGTGGTGATCTGGGACCCGCCCCAAGCAAGCGGCGGTGGCCGGGGCGGGAATGAGCTGCAGCAGCTCATCGACGCCCTCGGCCAGCGCCTGGACACGACAGCGCTCCTAGTGGTCTGCTCGACCACGGTTGCCCCTGGCTCCGCTCTGCTCGAGGCGGTCCGGGCTGGCGGTGGCGAGGTTCGGCTGCTCAAGCGACCGCGGGGAAGAGAGCTCCGGCTCTACGTCGAGAACGAGATCCGCAGCCGCCGGCTCCAACGGGGTCGCGCGGCCCAGGTCCGGCTCCTCGATGTCGCCGGCCAGGACCTGGGCCGGTTCCACCAGGAGCTGGCGAAGGTCGAGGTCTTCAGCGCCGGGGAGGGACGGATCTCCGACGCGGATGCCCTCCTCCTGATCCCACCGGCCCCGCCCACCGAGCTCTACCGGCTCACCGACACCCTCTTCGAGGCACCGGCACGGGTCAGAGATCGACTGGACGAGATCGGCGGCCGGAGCGACCTGGCCCCGCCGGCCGTGGTCGGAGCGCTCGCTCGCGTCCTTCGGGACCTGATCACTCTCGCCGAGCACGGCGGCGCGTCCCTGCCCCCCTGGAAGGAGGAACGCATGCGCAGCCAGCTGGCGCGGGCGGGCGCGCCCCGGCTTCGGCGCTGGCTGGTCGAGCTAGCCGACCTCGACTGGTCGACGAGGACGGGCGCGGTGGACGGTCAGGAGGGCCTTGAGCTGCTCCTCGCCAGCATGGCCAGCGAGCTCAGCGCTCGCTCGGCAAACTGAGGGGCTGGCGGGCCGGTCAGCTCGGCTTGGCGTCCTTTCCGGCGCTGCCGGCAGCCCTTCGCTGGGAGCTGCTCGTGCGCTCGGTCTTGGTGGCGGGGCGACCCGCCCGCGGGGCTGCCGCCGGCTTGCGCGCGCCAGCCCCGGCCCTGGCTGCCTTGGGCTTGGTGCCCTGAGCCGAGGCCCGCTTGCCGGCCGGCTTGGCCGTCTTGGCCGGGGTGGCAGCACCGCTAACCGCCCGGTTGGCCGAGCGCATCAGCCGCGACTTGCGCCGGCTGACGTTGCGGGCATGAAGGATGCCTTTGGAGCCAGCTTTGTCGAGCGCCGAGGCGGCGAGCTTGAGCAGGTCCTCGGTCGTTCCCTCATCGGTACCGTCGATGACCCGCCGGGCTCGAACCACCGCGGTGCGCACCGATGAGCGAACTCGGCGGTTGCGCTCGTGCTTACGAGCCGCCGATCGGATCCGTTTGCGGGCGGAACTGGTATTTGCCATGCTCTCTTAGCTGATGGTAGGCGGGCCGCGCCCGAGGCGCGACCGGCGCCGCCGCCAGGGCGGGCGGGCCAGCGCCGCAGTATAGCAATCGGCAAGGAGGCATCCTGGGCCGCCGCTAGAGTGGGGCCGGTGTTGCGCACAGGTCGAGCCCGGGCCAAATTGAACCTGGCCCTGGAGCTGACCGGTCGCCGCCCGGATGGCTACCACGAGCTGGCCGCGGTCTCCCAGACCATCGACTGGAGCGACGTGGTCGCCCTCGAGACCGGACGGCCGGGTGAGCGGCGTCAAGCCGCCCCGGCTCTCGAAGTCTCCGGTCCCGAGTCGCACCGGGTGCCTCCGGGGGCCAGCAACCTGGCGGCGCAGGCGGCGCGGCTGCTCGACCAGGACGAGGACGCAGCGCCGATCCGCCGGATCTTCCTCGAGAAGCGGGTCCCCCCCCAGAGCGGCCTCGGCGGTGGGTCGGCGGACGCCGCGGCAGTCCTCCGCCTCGCCGGCGGTGCACTGGCCCCCGCCAGGCTCGCCGAGATCGCCCTCTTGTGCGGCGCCGACGTCCCCTTCTCGCTGCATGGCGGGGCCGCCCACCTGAGCGGCATCGGGGAGGTGGTCGTCCCCCTTCCCCCGGTCTCGTCGGGGGTCTTCCTGGTGGCGATCCTCGGCTCGGTCTCGACCGCCGCCGCCTATGCCGCGACCCTGGCCGCCGACTTCAGCGATGGTGGTCGGGCCGACCGGATGGCCGGGGTCCTGCGCGCCTCCCAACCCCCTCCCAGCGAGCTCCTGGGAAGCGGCCTGGAGCCGGCTGCGCTTCGGGCCGTGCCGGCGCTCGAGCCGAGGCTGGAGCGCTTGCGCCGCGCCACCGTGGGAACCACCTGGGCCATGACCGGAAGTGGGGGTGCCTTCTTCACCTATGCCAGCGATGGCCGGACAGCGGCTGACCTGGCCCAGGTCGTGGCCTCCGCCTTCCCGCCGGGCGATCTCCAGGGGATCCGGATCGCCCTGCCGGTCGGCCCTAGGGCCGACTAAGCGCAGCGGCTAGGTCTGGGTCAGGGCCCCAAGCCCGTCCGGTGTCGGCAGCGGCCCGGGCGCGATGTGGCTCGGCTTGACCAGATCGAAGCTCTTGCCATAGTCACTGAAGTCGCTGGAGAAGCTGAAGGTGAGCGGGACCGACCCCGTCGGCAGCCCGGACTGGCTCGGGACCAGCTTGGCGAGCTCGCCCAGGTTGAGGGTCATCGCCGAAGCGACCGAGGTTCGGGCCAGTTCGCCGCTCCCGTCCAGCACATAGCTGTTCGACGTGGCCTGGCCGAACTGGAAGAGGGCCTCCAGGGCGGGCAACTCGCCGCTCACGGACGAGGCCTGCGACCCGAGGTCACCGACCACCTGGCCGAGAAAGGTCGCGAACGCCTGGTTGAGGTCCGCGCCAGAAACGGTCGTCTGGAGATGATCGGCCGACTGGCCGTCGATGGTGGTCTGACCCAAGTTGGTGACCGTCGCCTGATGGCGCAGGTCCTGGCCCCAGCTCTTGAAGGCGGCCTTGAACTTGCCAAGGCTGCCCGCGGCCGAGGCGCTGGGTGTGGTGGCCTTCTCGAGATACCAGGTGGTCCCGTTCTCGGACACGTACTCCGTGCCGGCGAGGTAGAGGACATGAAAGGACTGGGTCAGCAGTGGGGTCAGGGTGAACGAGATCTCGAAGTCCTTCTTCTTGGTGTCGACCTGGCCGGTCCCGGTCAGGCGGGCCGCGTTGATCTCGGCCTGGATCAGGTCGAGCTCGCCAGCGCTGACTCCGGGTGCGGTCAGGCCGCTCAGGTTCACATGCAGCTGACCGCTGAAGGCCATCTGGAAGGAACCGCTCAGGGCCTCCTGGTTGGCCGCCTGGAGGATCGCGCCGGCCGTCCGGTGCGAGGCTGCGTTGCCGCCGCAGCCGACCAAGACCAGGGCGGCGAGTGCAGGGGCCGCCAGGAAGCCGGGCCGGGCTGGCAGTTTCACCTGCCGATCGTAGCGCGAAACCGGGGAATCGTCACTCCGCTCACGGTTGTGCGAGCGGATCGTTACTTCCTGCCGGGGCCGGCCGAGCCGGTGATAGCGTAGCCCGGGTGACTGAGGTGAAGGCGCGCGCGCAGAGCACCGCGGGCCACCGGCGCAAGGCAGCAACTCGGGCGGCCAAGGTGATCGAGCTGCACGGTGGGAGCGCCTCCGACCGCGCCGACGGACTGAGCGTCCCGACCAATTACATCAACCGCGAACTGAGCTGGCTCGACTTCGACGCCCGAGTGCTGGCCGAGGCCCAGGATCCTCGGGTCCCTCTCCTCGAGCGCCTGCGCTTCCTGGCGATCACCGCCAACAACCTTGACGAGTTCTACATGATTCGGGTCGCCTCCTTGAAGCGCCAGCTGGCGGAGCGGGTCCAGAGCACCCACGCCGACGCCATGACCCCGACCGAGCAGCTGCGGGCGATCAGCAAGCGGACCCGCGAGGTCGTCGCCGCTGAGGGCCGCTGCTTGCGCCAGGAGCTGGCCCCGCTGCTCGAGCGTCAAGGGGTCCGCCTGCTGCTCCAGGGCGAGCCACTCAAAGGGTCCGAGAGGCGCGAGTGCGACGCCTACTTCGAGGCACAGCTCTATCCCCTGCTGATCCCGTTGGCGATCGACCCGGCCCACCCGTTCCCCTATCTCAGCAACCTGTCACTGTCGATCGTGGTGATGCTGGGCGAGCCGGGCGAGCGTGCCCCACGGGTCGCCCGGGTCAAGGTGCCGTCCTCGGCGCCCCGCTTCTTCCAGGCCGGACGGCGTGGCCCCTTCGTCCCGATCGAGCGGATCATCGCCGAGCGCCTGGACCGCCTCTTTCCGGGGATGGAGGTGGTCGCCCACGGGCTCTTCCGGGTCACCAGGGATGCGGACTTCGATGTCGACGAGGACGAGCCCAACTTGCTCTCGGCGATCGAGGAGGAGCTCCGCGAGCGCCGCTTCGGGGCCGTGGTCCGGGTCGAGACCGCCCCCGGCCTCCCCCGCGAGATCCTGACCATGCTCGAGACCGAGCTGGGTGTGGCCCCTGACGAGGTCCAGGAGGTGGACGGCCTGCTCGACCTCACCGGGCTCGTCAGCGTCGCCGATTCGGTGGAGCGACCCGACCTCGCCTACCCCCAGTTCACCGGCACCACCCCACCCCGGCTGCTCACGATGCAGGATCAGGACCCGGACTTCTTCGCCGTCCTGCGCCGGGGCGACGTCCTGGTGCAGCACCCCTACGACTCCTTCGCCGCAACCACCGAGCGTTTTATCGAGCAGGCCGCCCGCGATCCCAAGGTGGTGGCCATCAAGCAGACGCTCTACCGCACCAGCGGCGACACCCCGATCATCGACGCCCTGACCAGGGCGGCGGAGGATGGCAAGCAGGTGGTGGTCCTGGTCGAGATCAAGGCCCGCTTCGACGAGCAGAACAACATTCGCTGGGCCCGCCAGCTGGAGCAGGTCGGGGCCCATGTCGCCTACGGAGTCCCCGGGCTCAAGACCCACGCCAAGCTGGTCCTGGTGGTCCGCCAGGAGGAGGGCGGGATCCGCTACTACGCCCACATCGGCACTGGCAACTACAACGCGGTCACCGCCCGCCTCTACACCGACTTCGGGCTGCTCACCGCCAAGCCAGAGATCACCGACGAGGTGGCCGACCTCTTCAACTACCTGACCGGCTACTCCCGCAAGCGTGACTACCGCGCCCTCTGGGTGGCGCCGATCAACGCCATCCAGAGCTTCGAGCAGCTGGTCGAGCGTGAGGTCGAGCACCACCGTCAGGGACGGCCCGCCGGGCTGCTGATCAAGGTCAACGGCCTGACCGACGAACGGGCGATCCGGGCGCTCTACCGCGCCTCGGGGCAGGGGCTCCCGATCCGCCTCCTGGTCCGGGGCATCTGCGCGCTCCGGCCGGGCCTGGAGGGTGTCAGCCAGTCGATCCAGGTGCGCAGCGTGGTGGGCCGCTTCCTCGAGCACGGGCGCGCCTTCATCGCCGAGAACGGCGGCCAACCCGAGGTCCACATCGGTTCCTCGGATCTGATGGGTCGCAACCTCTACCGCCGGGTGGAGTGCGTCGTCCCCCTGCTCGACCCCCAGGCCCGGGACGAGGTGCGCCACGTGCTCGAGCTGACCTGGGCGGATCGCCGCCAGAGCTGGCGGCTGCAGGCGGACGGGCGCTGGGTCCGCATCGACCCGTCCTCCACCGACCTCGGTGTCCAAGAGGACCTGATCCGGCGGGCCCGGGCCAGGCCATTGCGCTGGGAAGGTCAGGGAAGGAGGAACGGCCATGGACGCCAAAGCCGCTAGGGACTTCGTCAGGGAGAACCACCGGGCCATCCTGGTCACCCGGCGCCGGGACAAGAGTCCGCAGCTCTCCCCCATCGTCGTGGCCGCCGACCAGGCGGGGCACCTGGTGGTGAGCACCCGCGAGACCGCGGTCAAGGTCCGCAACCTGCGCCGCGACCCGACCTACGACATGGTCGTCTTCACCGACCGCTTCTTCGGGGCCTGGATCTCGGTCCGGGGCCAGGCCCGGGTGATCTCGCTGCCCGGGGCGCTTGCCGGGTTGGAGCAGTACTACCGCGATGTTTCCGGGGAGCACCCGGGCTGGGAGGAGTATCGCGCCGCGATGGTCGCCGAGCGCCGGGTCCTCCTCGAGCTCGAGATCGCCGAGGTCGGGCCCGCGGTGATGGGCTAGGTGGACCCAGCGCCGGCGGACTTCCAGGCCGCTGCCTCCGCCGTGGCCGAGCGGGCCGCCGGCCTGATCCGGCCGGGAATGCGACTCGGGCTCGGGACCGGCCGGATGGCGTCAGCCCTGGTCATGGCCCTCGGCCCCCGGGTCAAAGCTGGGTTGGCGGTCCAGGGCATCTGCACCTCCCGGGCGACCGAGGACCTGGCTCGGGCGGCCGGGATCGAGCTCATCTCAGGGTCCGGCGAGGGGCTCGACCTGGACCTGGACGGGGCCGACGAGTTCGACTCCCGGCTCAACGCGCTGAAGGGAGGCGGGGGCGCCCTGCTCCGGGAGAAGATCATCGCCCAGCGCAGCCGCCGCCTCTGGCTCCTGGTCGACGCCTCCAAGGAGGTCGACCTACTGGGATCGAGCCATCCCCTGCCGGTCGAGGTCCTGCCCTACGACTGGGAGGCGACCGCCGCCCGCTGCGAGGCTGGGACAGGGGCCAAGGCCGCGCTCCGGGGCGAGCTCGAGCATCCCGCGCTCACCGACAACGGCAACTACCTGCTCGACCTGACCTTCCCAGATGGGCTCATCGACCCCGAGGCGGCGGGCCGGGCGCTCGACGCCATCGCTGGGGTGCTCGGCCACGGTCTCTTCCTCGGACTGGCGACCGCCGCCATCCTGTTCAAGCGGGGCGGGGTAAAGATCCTCGGCGACCTCGACCGGGAGCGGGAACTGCTCGGAGCGCCCTAGTTCTGGGTCTCGGTCGGAATCCGACGCTTGCGGTTGAGCCCCAGGCTGAGACCAAGCGGGATGATGACCCCGAGGAAGCCCGTCAGCACGGCGATGCCGTTGGGCAGGCGCCTGGGGTTGGCCATGCCCACGAAGGAGAACAAGGAGGAGAGGAAGGCCGTGATCAGGATCACGGCGATCGCCCCGATCAGTACCCAGTTGCTGTTCTCCTGGCGGCTGATGACAAAATTCGGCCAGCGGTTGCGGACGTAGCGGTAGACGTTGACGGCAGTCAGGCTGTTGAGGATCAGGGCGCTGACAAAGGCGCTGATGGCCACCCCCCAGCGAAACGCTCCCAGTTGGGAGATCACCCAAGCGGAGAAGTTGACCACCAAGAGCCCGACCGGCGTCGCCAGCCCGATCACCGGGAGGATGCAGGTGCGCCAATCCTCGGGGAGCGGGATGAACAGGCCGCTCTGGACCGGCCCCCGGCTGCGCCGCATCCGGCTGACGTGGCCGGTGCCGTTAGGTGACGTGATCCTGACTCCTCTTTCTGACTGGGCGTCCGCTGGATTCTGGCCCGAATGTGGCGGGGCTGTGGCGCCGAGGCCGCGATGATCGCGGAGCTCAGATGGACCTGATCGACATCCTCATCATCGTCGCCTTGCTCTACGCCGCGATCAGAGGCTACCGGAGCGGGCTCACCTACTCACTGTTCTCGCTCCTTGGCTTGCTGCTGGGGCTGGCCCTGGGGGCCTGGCTGGCAACCTCGGTACCGCCGCTGCTGCACAGCTTCTCGGGCACGGTGCGGTCGGGAATCGCGATCGGAATCCTGCTCGCCCTGGCCCTGCTCGGCGACGGGGTGGGTACCTGGGTCGGACTCCGCCTGCGGCTCAGCACCCTGCGGAGTCACTGGCGCCTGGTCGACTCTGCCGCCGGGGTCGCCTGGGGGGTGGTGGTGGTGCTGCTGGCAAGCTGGTACCTCGGCCTCACCTTTGCCTCCGGGCCCTGGCCGCCACTGTCGGCCCAGATCCAGAAGTCGGCCATCCTCCATCGGCTGGCCGACGAGTTCCCCCAGGACCCGACCTGGCTCGGTGGCCTCCAGCACCTCTTCAGCGCCGTGCCCTTCCCTGAGGTCTTCGCCAACCTGATCCCGCCGCTCCCGGCACCGGTCTCGGT
>DATDII010000046.1:0-3744 GCA_036521135.1 Candidatus Dormiibacterota bacterium
AGGTCGAGGCGGCCCGAGGCCGGCTCCAGGAGGACGGCTGGCTGGCCGATGACGGCACCCTGAGCCCGGCCGGAGAAGAGCGCCGGGATGCGATCGAGGCCCGGAGCGAGGCCCACACGACCATCTGCTCGCGACCCTCTCCGACTCCGAACTGACCGAGCTGATCGCGGGGCTGCCGGAGCCGGGCTAACCGGGAGGTCTCAAGATCTCCCAGAAGCTGGCGCCCCTGACAAGTCAGAATGCGCGGTGCTGATGGACGCCAAGCTCGGCGAAGGGGCGACCGGACCGGCGCTGCGCCGGGCTCGCCGCAGCGCGGGCGGGCAGCGCCGCCGCCATCCCTGGCGGCGCTGGGTGGCCGCGGGCGTGGCGGTGGTGGTGCTGGCGATCGCCGTCGACCTGCCCCTCGCCTACGCCGGCAGCGCCAACCTGGGCCGCGCCGCTGACCGGGCGCAGGCCCTGCTCAACCGCTACCAGCGCGAGGGGGTCCCGGCCGCGACGATTGAGCCGCTCCGAGTCGAGCTGGCCGGGGCCAGGGCCCAGCCCTGGTTCTCGCCGACCTTCTGGCTGCAGCCTCGGCAGGCGACCGTGTCCGCCGCCCAGCAGGCGGCCCGGGCCGCCTTCGCCGCCGCCCTGCGAGCGCACCGGGCCAAGGCTCGGACCCAGCTCGAGGACTACCAGCGTTTCGTGACCCAGAACAGCGCCTGGCTGGGGGCGCCGGAGACGACAGCGAGCGCGGCCTCGGCCAAGCAACTGGCCCGGGCCAAGACCCCGGCCCAGCTGGCGACGCTGAGCCAGACCTGGAAGGGGAAGCTGGCGGCGGCCGAAAAGGCGGCCCAGGGCGCGGAGGCGGGCGACGCGGCCCTGGTCAGCCTGAGCGCCGGTCCCACCGACCTGACCGGCCAGGCAACCGAGGTCCTGAGCCTGGCCCAGGCTGCCGGCCTCTCCCCGCTCCAGCTCCCGGGGGCGCTCACCTCCCTGCGCCAGGCGACCGCCGCCGGCCACTCGACCAGCGCGGCCAGCGCCAGGCTGGCGGCCCAGGTCGAGGCGGTCCGCGCCGAGGTCGGCTTGCAGCAGCAGCTGGAGGGGGTCAGGGAGACGGTGATGGGCCTGGTCGACCAGGGCTCGGTGGAACGGGTGACCGGCGCCGCCACCTTCCAGGCTCAGTACCTGGCTGCCAAGTCCGAGCTGGGGCAGGCCAAGACCGTCTCCCAGCTGGCCTCGGTCGCGGGGAGCTTCCGGACCCTCCAGGGCAAGGTCAGCGGGGTGCTGGAGGCGCAGGGGTGCGGTCACAGCGCCCTGACGGGCAAGTCGATCTACATCTCACTTTCCTTTGAAGAGATGGTGTTTTACGACAACGGCTGCGCGGTCAAGGCCACCCCCGTCACCACCGGCCGCCCCGGCGAGACCACCCCCACCGGGACCTTCTCGGTGTTTGTCAAGGCGAGCCCGCTCGAGTTCGTCTCCGGCTACGCCCCGGGCTCGCCCAACTACTACACCCCGTTCCTCGCCAGCTATGCGATGGAATTCCTCTCCGGCGGGTACTACATTCACAACGCTCCCTGGGAGCCGCTCAGCGCGTTCGGCCCAGGGAGCCAGGACGACCTCGCCGACGCCAGCCACGGCTGCGTCCACACGCCGATCTCGACCCTGGCCTGGGCCTACGCCTGGACGCCCTACGGCACCCCGGTCGTGATCAGCGCCTGAGCCGATGCCAGACGATCGGGCCGCCGCGCAAACCCGGCTTCCCCCTGGGGTGGGCCCGGAACTGCTCGAGCAGCTGGCCTTCCGCAGCCAGCTGCGTTACCTGTTCCGGCGCGCCCTGACCATGCTCGACGCGGCAGCCTCCGAGGCCGGGCTGAGCCCGCTCGGCTACCACGCCGTCCTGGTCCTGGGCGGGGCCGGCCCCGAGGGGGTGCAGGAGCAGGAGCTGGTTGACCAGCTGGCCTCCAGCCGGGCCCACATCTCGGTCCTCAGCCGCTCCCTGCTCGAGGCCGGCCTGATCGCCAGGTCCCCCTGGCCACCCGACCGGCGTCGGATCGTGCTCAGCCTGACCGAGAGCGGCTGGGCGGTCGTGGCCCAGATCGCCGCCCGTCACCGGGAGCGGATGCGCGAACTGGTCGACGGCTGGGATCCTAGCGCCTTCGAGCAGATCCTGGAGCGGATCATGGACGTCTACCTCGGGCTCGAGGGGAGGGTTCGCGTGGAGCGGCTCGAGCCGGTCCCGAAGCGGCGCTGAACCGGGGCCCGGGAGGACCGCGATAATGGGCGGCCGGATGTCAACCAGCCCGGGTCCGAGCGCGCCAGGAAGGCCCGGGGCTACCCGGCGGGCCGGCTGAGGTGGCCCGGCCCGAGCTACCGCCCAATCTGCGCCGCCAGATGGAGGGCCCGTCCTACCTCGGCCCCGACTCCTTCGCCAAGGTGGTCCGCCTCAGTGAGCCGGAGGAGCTCGACCGCTGGCAGCCGGACTTCGCCATCGTCGGCGCTCCCTGGGACGACTCGACCAGCTATCGGCCCGGAGCGCGGTTCGGGCCAAGGGCGGTCCGGGTCGCCAACTGCCAGCTCCCCGACTGGCATCTCGACCTGGAGGTGGCACCCCTCGAGGAGCTGACCGTGGTCGACTACGGCGACGCCGTCTGCTCGCCGGGGCTGATCGAGCCCTCCCATGAGGCGATCCGCCAGCGGGTCGACGACGTCGTCTCCCGGGGCATCGTCCCGGTCGTCATCGGCGGCGACCACTCGGTCACCCTGCCCGCCGCCACCGCGGTCGCCGACTTCGTGGGCCGGGGCCGGCTCGGGGTCGTCCACTTCGACGCTCACGCCGACACCGCGCCCGAGAGCTTCGGCAACCCGCTCTCCCACGGCACCCCGATGCGTCGGCTGGTGGAGTCGGGGGCGGTTCCCGGGTCCAACTTCGTCCAGATCGGGCTCCGGGGCTACTGGCCGCCCCGGGAGGTGTTCCAGTGGATGCGGGAGCAGGGGATGCGCTGGCACCTCATGGACGAGATCTGGCGGCTTGGCATCGGTGAGGTGGTCCGGCGGGCGATCGCCGAGGCGCTGGATGGGCCCGAGCTGATCTACCTGTCGGTTGACATCGACGTGCTCGACCCCGGCTTCGCCCCCGGGACCGGCACTCCGGAACCGGGCGGGATGAGTCCCGCCGACCTGCTCCGGGCGATCCGCCAGGTGGCCCTCTGCACCAACGTGGTGGCCATGGACGTGGTCGAGGTGGCGCCGGCGCTGGACCCGGCCGAGCTCACCGCCCAGAACGCCAACCGCTGCATTCTCGAGCTGCTCTCGGCGAGCGCCCACCGGCGCCGCCAGGCCCTAGCCAGCGGGATCGGCGGCTGAGCCCCTACTCCAGCACCAGGGTCAAGCGGCTTCGGGAGAGCTCCAGGTAGGGGGTGGATCCGGTCCGGAGGTGGGTGAGCCAGGCGGGGGGGACCAGGACCCCGAGGTGCTGGCGCTGGAGCCGCCGGGCGGCCTGGCCCGGGTCGCCCAGCTCGGGATAGCCGATCGAGCGCCCGTCCGAGATGACCCCGCAGCTGGCGGCGAACTCGGCCGCCAGCCGATCGACCACCGACCAGAGCTCGTCCTCGGCAATCGCGGGGGCCAGTTCGGACCAGGGCGGCAGGCGCAGGGTGAACTCGCCCGCCGAGCCGCCCTCGAGCTCGACCGCCTCGGCCACCGCCGCCACGCCGTGCCAGAGCAGGGGCTGGCCAAGGATCAGGGGTGCCCCGCGGCGCC
>DATDII010000047.1:0-21811 GCA_036521135.1 Candidatus Dormiibacterota bacterium
GGGCACGTTGCCTGGGTGGTGGCGACTCACCAGGGGACAAGTGGAGCTGGATTCATCGTCGAAGAGGACAACTTTGTCGGCGGTGGTCGCGAGGACCAGCGCCTCGTTCCCAGCACGGAAGGCGTCATGGGGTTCATCTACCCTTAGGACTAGATGATTAGGGCAGGAGAGGGGAACTTGGCACTTATGTCTGCGCCTGAGCGCAACGGCACCGATACGGGCCTGGGCAACCGGCCCCTGGTCATCTACCACGGCGACTGTCCCGACGGCTTCGGCGCCGCGTTCGCAGCCTGGAAGCGCTACGGCGATGACGCCGACTACGTTCCCGTCAGTCACGGCGACCCGCCGCCCAAGACCAGAGGGCGCCACGTCCTCATGGCGGACTTCGCCTACGACCGCAGCACCACCGAACGGATGGCGGAGGGTTCAGCCAGTCTGGTCGTGCTCGACCATCATCGGTCGGCCGCCAGCGATCTCGCCGACCTGCCCTACTGCGTCTTCGACATGGACCGGAGCGGGGCGGTGATGGCCTGGCAGTATCTCCACGAGGAGGCCGTCCCGGCACTGCTCCAATACGTCCAAGACCGGGACCTGTGGCGCCATGCCATGCCCGAGAGCGCGGAGGTGTCGGCCGCGCTCCGAGCTCATGACTTTGACTTCAAGACATGGGACTCCATTGATGTCGAGCAGCTGCGGGTCGAGGGCCGCGCCCTCCTTCGCTACCAGCATCGGATGGTCGAGCGGGTCGCGGCACATGCATTGATGGTGGACATCCTCGGGACAGTGGTACCGACGGTCAACAGCTCCGTCTTGCAGAGCGAAATCGGCGATGTCCTGGCTGCCGGCCATCCGTTCGCGGGCGTCTGGTGGCAGGGAAGCGGTGATGCGGCCCGCTGGTCCTTGCGCTCGACTCCAGGTGGGGTCGACGTTAGCCTGATCGCGGCCCGCTACGGAGGGGGTGGACACCGAACCGCGGCGGGATTCAAGGGACCGGTACCGAGGGAGGGCAAGCTGGCGCCCCCTGCCGACGGGTCGGAGAACGCCTAGGGGAGCTCTCCGAGCCCCACCGTCTCCCCGGACGCCAGCGGCGGGCGGGCTCCCACCCCAAGGCCATCCTCAGGGTCGAGATCGAGGAGGAACTGGCGGCAACGATCGCGTTCCTCATCATCTCCGATCGCTGCCGACGCGATCATCAGGAGGCGGAGACTCCGCAGAAACCCCTGGTTGGTCGGTTCGGCCCAGCGGACCTGCCCGGTGCCGCCCCAGCCGTGGCGGCGGAGTCGGTCGAGGCCACGGTGATAGCCGACCCGGGCGCAGGCATATGCCGTGACCGGGTCGTCGGCGTAGGTCGCCTCCGCCAGCCAGGCCCAAGCGTCAAGGAACGCAGGGTATCTGGCGCAGAGTTGCTTGAGCTCGGCCACCCGCACCGCTCCTGATCCGGCCGCCTCTCGAGCCAGAATCTCCTCGAGGGCAATTCGGGCCTCCGGGTCCTCCTCGGGGAGCACCGTCTGGTGGGCCCGCTCGATCCGGTGACCGTGGGGGGCGACAGGAACAGCGGCCAGCGGTCGGGGGCCGTCAGGCCGATCCGGTGGGTTGTTCATTGCTCTCCGCTCTAGCCACTCACAGGGCGGCTGGTACCCCGTAGCGGATTCGAACCGCTGATCTCCGCCTTGAGAGGGCGGTGTCCTTGGCCACTAGACGAACGGGGCGAGAGTCTCGGGGCAGCTCCAGCTCCTTGAGGACCCAGTATATGGGGCGCTCAGGCAGTCCCTCCCTCGGGCGTTCCCCAGATCGCGAGCACCGCCTCGATCAGTGCGGCGTGGCTCTGCACCTGGGGATAGTTGCCCAGAGGCTCCCGGAGGCGGGGTCGGCGACCTCAGACAGCTGGCCCGCCGCGCCGGCGAGCTTGCAGATCGCCTCCACTCGCGTGATCGCCGCCCGCCGCCGGCCCAGCCTGGCCTCGGCCACCGCCGCCCAGAGCGCCGGAAAGATGAAGGGCAAGCACGGCGCCGGGATGGTGTCCCGCTCAGGACGGTGGCGGGCAAGCAGAGGGCCCACTGCCAGGTTCTCGAGGACGTTGTCGAGCGTGGCCGACGCCTGAGCCCGGTTGGGGTCGATGAAGGACACCACATATGCTGCCAGCAGGGCCGAGTCAGCGCTCGGGTCCTGGAATGACATGGCCAGCCCACCTCCGGGGCCGCGTCCCCTGGCGTCGATCGCCTCCTCGACGGCACCGACCTCCTGGCTCCAGCGCCGTCCCGGCCCGGAGATCCAGCCCGCCTCCGCCAGCCGGGTCGCCACCCGCATTGCTGTCCAGGCCATCACCTTGCTGTGGACATAGTCCTGAGGCAGGTTCCGGACCTCCCAGATCCCATGGTCGGGCAGCGGCCACCTCCGGGAAGCGGAATCGGCCAGGGTCGGTACCAGGCGGAGCAGGTCGTCCGGGCACTCCCCTGCCGAGGCCAGCTCCCCGGCCAGTCTCGCGACCTCGCCCAGCGTATCCAGCTGAACCTGGCTCGCCGCGTCGTTGCCGATCCGTACCGGAGCGCCGCTGTAGCCCTGCAGCTGGGCCACCACGTGCTCCGGGGGTAGGGCAGCGCCGTTGAGCCGGCGGACCGGGGCGGCAAGGTCGGGGTCCTCGCCAAGGATCCGGCCAACTCCGCTGGCGACCGCCCTCGCCTCAGAAAGGGCTCCGACATGGGCCAGGGCGATGCCCGCGTCGGCACAGTCGCGCAGCCAGGCATATCGATAGTCCCAGGCACGCTCGCTCCCTGGCGACTGCGGGATCGAAGTCGTTGGGGAGGCGACGAGGAGCCCGGAGTTCCGCTCCTGAAGACCCCGCAGGGTCAGCAAGGAACGGTCGAGCGCCGCCAAGGCCCACGGCGGCGCAGATTGGCGGAACCCCACCAGCGGCGCCGCCCGGTGCAGACCCTGCAACCAGGAGCGGTCCTCGGCCACCGCGGCCGCCAGCATTCGCCTGGTCTCGCGGGCGCAGGCGACCGGGGACCGGACGGCTCGGGCGAGGAGCGGTGGCGGCCTTCGAGCCCGGTCGCCTCCCCCTAACCATACGACCAAGCCCTCTGGTCCAAGCCTGGGCAGGAGGCCGCCGGGGGCCACTTCGACTGGCAGGCTCGACGCTAGGAAGAGCGGGCCGCCGGGCCCGTCCGGCAACAGTGCCGGACCCAACTCGGCGCCCCCCCTGGTGGCGCTCCACCCCTGACCACCGCCAGCGGTCGGGTCTACCAGCGAGATGAGCACCTCAGCACCCGGTGGTCCATCGACGATCCAGACCACAGCGCTGCCCTGAGCGCCGTCGGGGAGGAGACCCGCCTGAATGCGAAGACCGGGCTGTCCTTGGTAGCTGACCACCCGCGACGACTCCAACCAGCCCGCCCCCGACAGCGGGCGGGAAGCGGGGCTCAGGCCCACCGAGCCGCCGCCAGCTGGGTCGAGGAGTGCCGCCAGGCGAAGCTGGCCATCGAACCCCGGCCAGCACCAGAAGTGGCAGCCGGCCTGGGGGTCGAGCAAGACGGCGCTACTCCCGTCGCCGACGCAGAAGTAGTCTCGGATCGGCCACTCCGGCACCGACTGCCCCTGCCCCTCGGTACTCATGAGACCAGGCTAGCCAGCCCGGTCGGCAGCCGGGAGCCTCAGCCCGGCGTTGACTGGAGAAGAGCCCCGAGCCGGGCGATCTTGCTCGCCCAGCTCGGATCGCTGGCGTAGTCGACGTTCATCCCGGCCGGCGTGGGACCGTGGTAGTACTGGCCGGTCGGGACCGTGCCCGGCTGGCCGCCGTAGTTGGCGACCTCGGAGCCGGGCGGGGTGAGGTAGTAGACCGAGACGAACCAGGAGACGTACGAGATGCAGTCCTGGTCGCTGGTGAAGGTCTCGCCGTCCACGTACGGATTGGCGTCGTAGGCCTCAAATCCGAACAGATTGTGTTTTTGGGTGTACAGCGTCGAGGTGCCCCAACCCGTCTCCAGCACGGCGTCGGCGATCAGGTAGATCGCACTCACGTGGTTGGTCTGCTCCGCCTGGATGAAGTAGCCGGCGTCGGCCTCGAGCGCGGTGTTCTGCAGGAACGCCTGAACCTGCTGGAGCGAGATCCCACTCGAGAGGGTCAGGTTGGTGTTGACGGTGAATGGGCCACCCGATCCCGCAGGAGGGTTGGGCGGCGCGGCGCTCCCGGGCGGCGCCGTGGGAGCAGCCGTGGGCGGCGCCACCGGGCTTGGCCCGGACGGGGTGGAGGCCGGCGCCCCCTGCAGGCGGGGCTGCTCGGCTGCAGCACTCGCCTCGGCCGCTTCGAACTGCGCGACCAGCTCCTCCGCCCGGAGCCGAGACTCGGTCGCCGTCTCCTGCCGCACCTCCTGCTCCAGGGCGGCCGCGGCAGTCTGCTCCTGGCGGAGGTTGGTCGCCAGCTTGCCGAGCAGCTGGCGCTGCGACTGGGAGAGCTGGTCCATCGCGATCTGGGTGTCGAGGCCGCTGTTGAAGTTTGGACTCGCCAGCACCGAGAGCAGGCCGTCGGGAGCGCCGGTGTACTCGGCAGAGATCACCGCCGCCAGTTGGCGCCGCTCCTGCCCGCTCTCCAGCCGGTCCCGGGCGACCGTCTCGCGCGCCGTCTGCACCTCGGCGCCGAGGGTCGCCACCTCCGCCTTGGCCTTTGCCACCAGCGCGGCCAGGGTGGCCGGCGTCTTCGCCGGCGAGCTTGAGTTGGCGGTCGCCAGGGGCGCGCCGGTTGCCGCGATCACTGCCAGCGCGGCGGCGCCGGCCACGACCGCAGCCGTTACCGTCTGCCCCCAGTACCTGGCCCTTCCCACAAGACGCCATTCTCAAGTCAGCTTCGGGATTCCGATCTCGATGTCGCAGGCCCGCTGCCGAGCCGTCGCCGAACTAAAGGGGCGGTCACGTCGGCCCCCTAGACTCGATGCGTGGAGGAGCCGCGTAGGGCGAGGCTGGTCCTGGTCGAGGACGAGCCGATGATCGGTCGGATCCTGGAATTCAAACTCCGGATGGAGGGGTACGACCTCGCCTGGGTTCGGAGCGCGGCCGAAGCGGAGGCCATGGTCAGCGCCGGCGGGGTGGACCTGCTCCTCTGTGACGTGACCCTGGAGGAGGATGGGCGCGAGCTCTGCCGGCGGCTGATCGCCGAGCACCTGGCACCTGCCTTCGGGATCGTGCTGATGCCCGAGCAGCGAGATCCTCAAGGCCGCGACCTGGCCTTGGCCGCCGGGGCCCGGGAAGCGATCGTCAAACCGTTCAAGCCGACGGTGGTCGCGGCCACCATCAGACGGCTGCTCGAGGCGCCCGCCTAGCCGGCTGCTTCGGCGTCAGCTAGGCGGGCTAGACTTGCCCCGGTGACCAGCCGGTTGACCGAGATCATCGTCGACTGCCGCGATCCCCTCTCCCTCGCCCGCTGGTGGGCGGAGACGCTCGGCTACGAGGTCGGCGAGCCTGCGCCCGAGGGCTGGGTCGGGATCACCTCCTCGGCAGGGCGACCCAGTGAGCGGGACCACCGTGCCGCCGCCCAGGTCCCGACCGTCGTCTTCGTACCGGTGCCCGAGCCGAAGACGCTCAAGAACCGAGTCCACCTCGACATCTGGCCGATCGACCAGACCCAGGCGGCGGAGGTCACGTGGCTCGAAGGGCGAGGGGCGCGACGGGTCGACGTCGGCCAGGCTGCCGTCTCGTGGGTGGTGATGGCCGATCCCGAGGGCAACGAGTTCTGTGTCCTCGGGTCGGACGAGGCCGCGGATCCGGCGTGAGCCACAGTCGCAAGCTACTGAGGTGCGCCCCGAACCCCGATCTGGTGGAGGAGCTCAAAACGGTAGATGCCGGTGTCATGACCGTCGCCCCAGAGCAGCTTGAGCCCATAGTTGCCAACCAGCTGGATGTCGGCGAGCTCATCCTCTCCCGGGTGGAGCTCGGGATCTAGCTGGAAGCGCCCCGGTCGACCCAGCTCCCCGGTGCAGAGAGCACAGGGACAGGAGCGGCGCAGGGTCGCGAAGGGAATTGCCTGGGCCTGGCCATCCATCCACTCGACGACCAGGCTCCGGGCTGCTTCGTCGTAGCCAAAGCGGCGCGGGGTCGTCGCCTCGCGAGGTGGTCCAGGAAGCGCCCGCTCAGTCACTCCGCCATTCTCGTCCCAGGAGCGGGACGCCGCCTGAGGGACGGATCGCCAGGGAGGATGGCCGGGGTCTCAGCCCGTATGCTGCCGCCAATGGCCCAGGCCGAAGACCCCATCGACCTCGAGGAGATGGACGCCGATCCCGGCACCCCGATTGATCGCAACCTGGCCCTGGAGCTGGTCCGGGTGACCGAGGGCGCGGCGATGTCGGCGGCGCGCTTCATGGGCCGGGACGACAAGATCGCGGCCGACCGGGCGGCGGTTGAGTCGATGCGACGCAGCCTCTCCCACGTGGATATGACCGGAGTGGTGAAGATCGGCGAGGGCGAGAAGGACCGGGCGCCGATGCTCTACATCGGGGAGACGATCGGCAACGGCAGCCCGCCGCTCGTAGATGTCGCGGTCGACCCCATCGACGGCACCCGCCTGGTGGCGAGGGGCCTGCCCGGGGGCATCGCGACGGTGGCTCTCTCGGAACGGGACACCCTGCTTCAGACCCACTGCGCCTACATGGAGAAGTTGGTGGTCGGCCCTCGGGCCCGCGGCGTGATCGACCTGCGCGTATCCCACAGCGAGAACCTCCACCGGATCGCGGAGGCCGAGGCCAGGCCGGTCCACGACCTGACCGTCGTCGTCCTTGACCGGCCCCGGCACGAGGAGCTGCTCCGCGAGATTCGGGCCACCGGCGCCCGCGTCAAGCTCATCACTGACGGCGATGTCGCAGCCGGGATCATGGCGGCGCTCCCTGAGCGAACCGGGCTTGATCTCCTGCTCGGCGTTGGAGGGGCGACCGAGGCGGTCCTGACCGCAGCCGCGGTGCGCTGCATCCAGGGGGACATGCAGTGCCGGCTCTGGCCTCGGGACGACGACGAGCGGCGGCTGATCCACGACGAGGGCTACTCCGAGGACCAGATCTTCCGGGCCACGGACCTCTGCGGGGGCAACAACATTTTCTTCGCCGCCACCGGGATCACCGACGGCGAGATGCTGGGTGGCGTCCGCTTCGCCGGCGAGACGGTCGAGACCCACTCCGTGGTGATGAGGTCGTACACCGGCACGGTGCGTTGGATCGATGCGGTCCACAACCTGCCCAAGCTCAAACTCCGCAAGGAGATGTCGCTGCCCGACGCCTGACGAGTCGGCGACGACGGGACGAGCTCACATCCCGCCCGGGGCATCCTCCAGGCGGAAGCCGGCGCCGTCGGCCCCGCAGACGATGCACCGCTCGGGCTGCTCCAGACCCCGCTGGGTGCCGCCGCACTTGCCGCAGACCCACTGGTGGCGGGCGAAGAAGGTGACCAGGTCCGTCCGCGAGATGAGGCCGACCAGGCGGCCGTGGCGGATGACCGGCAGCCGACGGATTCGCTGAGCCATCAGGACCTCCGCCGCCTCGCTCAGGGGAAGCTCCTCCTCGATCGTCCGCGGTTCGGCAGACATGATCTCGGCGACCGTGAGCCCGTGCTTGAGGACCACGTCCATCTCGCTGACCACGCCCACGACCCGCTGGTGGTCGTCGAGCACGGGCATGCCGGTGATGTGGTGCTGGTGGAGCATGTCGGCGGCGTCGGCGACCGAGGCCTCGGGGCCGATCGTGATCACGGCCCGGGTCATCACAGCCGCCACGGTGGCCTCGCCCGGGGCGAGCCGTTCGGTCGGTGTGGCCATAGCGGTCTCCCTCGAAGGGCCCTTGTACTGCTGAGGCGGCAGGCACCCGTGGTCGCGGATCTTAGCGCCCCCGATTGCCGCCGGGGATCGGGCGACCGGAACCGACTTCGGCCCCGTTTGCTAATGTGCCGCAATCACCATTTTCGAGTGGAGCAGAGAGGTCCTGAATGAGCAAGGTCGCCGACCCCTATTCCCCCTCGGCCCGGCACACCGCCTTCAACCCGAGCCAAGAGGAGCTGCGGAAGATGACCGCGGCCATGCCGACGGCCCGTCTCACGGCCTACGACAACTACAACGTCCAGACCCAGGTGCTGGCCCGCAGCACCGGATCCACCTACATAGTCACCGACAGCCCCGAGATCACCTCAAGTCAGACGATCAGCACTGAAGAGGGGCGGCGGGTGGCCCAACTCCAGGAGGATTACCTCCGCGAGCAGGCGGTGATCGTGATCGATGGCTACGTCAACAACGATCCCGCCTTCCGCTCCCCGGTCCGACTGGTGATCGAGGAGGCCGGCGCCAACATCGCCGGCATGCAGGACCACCTCCTCTTCAAGGACACGGAGCCCGACGCCGCCTTCCGCCCCGAGTTCACCCTGATCTACACCCCCAAGCTCACCGCCCCCGGCTACCCCGAGGAGCGCCTGATCGCGGTCGACCTCGAGCAGGGGATCACCCGCGTCTTCAACTCCGACTACTTCGGCGAGTCCAAGAAGGGGCTCCTACGGATGTGGAACCAGCTGGTCTACGACCGGGGGGGACTGGCCCTCCATGCCGGCTGCAAGGTGATCCCGACCGGGGCAGGCGGGCGGACGCTCCTGATCGTGGGGTTGTCGGGGACGGGCAAGACCACGACCACCTTCACCCGCCAGAACGACAGCAAGCCGGTCCAGGACGACTTCGTCGCCCTGATGCCGGGAGGGGTCGTATACGGCTCCGAGAACGGCTGCTTTGCCAAGACCTACGCCCTCAGCGCGGAGGACGAGCCGACGATCCACGGCGCCGTAGTCTCCCGGGTCGCCTACCTGGAGAACGTCTCCCAGAAGGAGGAGGGCGGCCCGGTCGACTTCTTCGACGAAACCTACACCCAGAACGGCCGGGCGGTCTTCCCGATGGAAGCGCTCGGGTGGTCCCGCGACGCACGCGAGATCGGGCCAGTCTCCTCGCTGCTCCTGCTCAACCGCAACGACGGGATCATCCCCGCCGTCGCCCGCCTCTCGGTCCAGCAGGCGGCCGCCTACTTCATGCTGGGTGAGACCAAGGGCACGGCCGCCGGCGGCGCGGCCGAGGCGGGCAAGTCGCTGCGGGTACCGGGAACCAATCCCTTCTTTCCCCTCCTCCACGCCCAGCAGGGCAACCGCTTCCGGGAACTTCACGCGAACGGGGGCTTCGAGGTCTTCCTCCTCAACACCGGCTGGGTCGGCGGTGGGGATGGCGACGCCCGCGCCAAGAAGGTCCGCATCCCCCACTCCTCGGCGGTGGTCAAGGCGATCGCCGAGGGGACCATCACCTGGGAGGTCGATCCCGACTTCGGCTACGAGGTGGCCACCTCGGTGCCTGGCATCGATGACCCAGAGCTGCTCCAGCCTCGTCGGCTCTATCAGCGCCAGGGCCGGGCCGAGGAGCACCAGGCGATCGTCGAGCGGCTGCGCCGGGAGAGGGCTGAATACCTCGCTGGCTACCCGGGGCTGGACCCAGCGATCATCAGCGCGGTCGCCAGCTGACAGCTCCGTCCCTGGACGGACGGGAGACCCGGGCCAGCTGAGGCGATGTCGATCGCAGGTGGAAGCTCGGGGGAGCCCTTGCTCGAGCGTCCCCCGCTGACCGATCACGATCTGCCCTGCGCCCCTGACGGCGCGTCCACTGTCACCAACTCGCCCGGATGGGAGCCCCCGTGGCCGAGCCCGGCGCTCGCCGATGGGTGAGAATGGTGCCTGAGGCAGTTCGGTGGCAGGCCAGGAGCGTGGAGGGACCCGGTGGGCCAGGTCAGCGTCCGCTACATCGTTGACGACGTTGCCACGGCGATCGACTTCTACTGCGGGCAGCTCGGCTTCCAGGAGCTGATGCACCCCGCACCGAGCTTTGCCATCGTGGTCCGCGAGGATCTCCGCCTTCTCCTCAGCGCCGCCAGCAGGGAGCCGGGAGGCGGTCAGATCATGGCGGATGGCTCGGTTCCCGTCCCCGGAGGCTGGAACCGCATCTCGCTCCAAGTCGCCAGCCTTGAGCCAATGGTCGCCCGGCTGCGCGGGGCCGGAGTCCGCTTTCGGAACGAGATCGTCGAGGGCGTCGGCGGCCGGCAGATCCTGATCGAGGATCCCTCTGGGAATCCGATCGAACTGTTCGAGCCAGTCCTGGCCGAGGCCCGCAACGGCTAGTCAGGAACAGAACCGGGGCAACCTGGGTGCCCTGCCCGCCACCAGGCAGGGACAGCTGGGGATGGCAAACTCATCAGGTGAGCCCTCCACTTGCGGCAGCAGTTAGATGAGCGATCGCGAGTCAACCCGGCCCTCGAAGCAGGAGTACTTCCTGCTCCTGGCGCTGGCGGCGCGTACCCGAGCTGACTGCTTCGGCCGGCGCGTCGGCGCGGTGGTGGTGCGCGAGGACCGGGTGATCAGCACCGGCTACAACGGGACCCCCATCGGCATGCCCAACTGTTCCGAGGGCGGCTGCCACCGCTGCGCCCATCGCGACACTGAGACCTACCCCGCGGGACGGGGCTACGACCTCTGCATCTGCGTCCACGCCGAGCAGAACGCGGTCCTGGCCGCAGCTCGGTTCGGCCAGTCGACCCTCGGCGCCACGCTCTACTCGACGATGCGTCCCTGCTTCGGCTGCCTGAAGGAGTCTCTGCAGGCGGGGATCGCCGAGGTTCACTACCTGGAGGACTGGCACGTCTCGGGCGGGGACGACGATCAGGCGCTCGCCGCCCAGTACGCCGCTCTCCGCTCCCGCTTCCTCAAGTTTGACCAGGCCGAGATCACGGACCACCGCCTGACCCGGCTCCTGGCCGAGGAGCGGGTGGGCACGGAACGATGAGTCAGGACGACCGCTGCGTCGCCCCCGAGGCGCCGGGGCCCTGGCCCATCGCCCTCCTCACCGTGAGCGACGAGGGCTCGGCTGGCCGCCGCCAGGACAGCAGCGGCGATTGGCTCGCCGCCCGGCTGCTCGAGCTCCCTGGGACCTTGGTCCGGCGGGGCCTGCTGCCCGATGAGCCAGCCCAGGTCACAGCTTGGCTCCAGTCAACCGCGGGGGAGGTCCAGCCCGCCCTCATCGTCTGCACCGGGGGCACCGGCCTCCACCCTCGCGACCGGACCCCCGAGGCAGTCCGATCGGCGGGTGGCTACGACGTTCCCGGCTTTGCCGAGGCGATGCGGTCAGCGGGCCTGGCCCAGACCCCCCACGCAATGCTCTCGCGCCAGGTGGCGACCGTCCTCGACCGGACCCTCATCCTGGCCCTGCCCGGGGCGCTCAAGGCGGCCCAGGAGAGCCTCGAGGCCGTCTGGGGCGCCCTGCCCCACGCGCTGGAGATGATCGCCGGGCTGCCCCAGGCAAGCACGCCCAGCCGTCATGCCCCTCCGGGCCGACCAACCTAGGTTCAGATTGTGGCATCACGAGGGGTCGTGTTCGACCTCTTCGGAACCCTGGTGCTGGGCTGGGGCCAAGACACCGCTGCCGGCAAGGCGGCCGAGATCGCGGCCATCCTCGGGGCGCCGCTTCCCGCCTTCCGGGACCTGATGGCCGCGACCTACACCCTGCGGGCCAATGGCCAGCTCGGCGACTCGCTAGAGACGGTGCGTCACCTGGCCGAGATGGTGGGACACGACCCGTCGCCGGTCGCCGTGGAGCGAGCCGCGGCTCGCCGGATCGCCCAGTTCCGTGAGGTGCTCTCGATCCCCAGACCGGAGGTCAGTTCGCTCCTGGCGGTACTGCGAGCCCGCGGGATCGGAGTCGGCTTGATCAGCGACTGCTCGGCGGAGACGCCGATCATCTGGCCCACCCTGCCTTGGGCGGCGCCGATCCAGGCTGCGGTCTTCTCCTGGAGCGAGGGCGTGCGCAAGCCCGACCCTCGGCTCTACCTGAAGGTGAGCGCTCTGCTCGGCCTGACTCCTGGCGAGTGCCTGTACGTCGGCGACGGCGGCAGTCAGGAGCTGAGCGGGGCTGCACGGGTGGGAATGGAGGTCTGCCAGCTGCTGGCTCCCCGGGCGGATGGCCAGGCGCTGCTCCAGTACGACCCCGACCCGGAGTGGTCCGGGCCGGTCATTTCCAGCCTCTCTGAGATCCTCCCCCGCCTGGCCTGCTGATCCCGGTCGAGCTCGGCCGGTATGCTCGCTCCGGGGGGCGAGCAGCACGTTCATTGGGAGGACCCATGCCCACGGCTCACTCCGACGCCCCGCCCAAGCTGGTCACGCTGATCCCGGGAGACGGGATCGGCCCCGAGGTCGTCCGTTCGGCGCAGGCGATCATCGCCGCCACCGGCGTCGCCATCGAGTGGGAGGAGCACCCGGCCGGGGCCAGCGTCTTCCGCCAGGGCCTCTCCTCCGGGGTGCCCCACGAGACAGTTGAGTCGGCCCGCCGGACCGGCGTGGTCCTCAAGGGTCCCCTCGAGACTCCGATCGGCTTTGGCGAGAAGAGCGCCAACGTGACCCTGCGGAAGCTCTTTGAGACGTACGCCAACATCCGCCCGGTCCGCGAGCTGCCGGGCGTGGAGACGCCGTACAGCGGGCGGGGCATCGATCTGGTCGTGGTGCGCGAGAACGTCGAGGATCTCTACGCCGGGATCGAGTACATGCAGACCCCAGGGGTGGCCGAATCTCTGAAGCTGATCTCGCGCAAGGGCTGCGAAAAGATCGTCAGAATGGCCTTTGAGTTCGCTCGCTCAGAGAACCGCCACACGGTTCACTGCGCGACCAAGTCGAACATCATGAAGTTCAGCGAGGGCTTGCTCAAACACACATTTGAAGAGATCGCACCGGAGTATCCCGACATCGAACCGCACCACATCATCATCGACAACTGTGCGCATCAGTTGGTCAAGCGGCCCGAGCAATTCGACGTCATCGTCACCACCAACATGAACGGCGACATCATCAGCGACCTGAGCTCGGCGCTGGTCGGCGGGCTGGGGTTTGCACCGTCCGCGAACATCGGCAACGATGTTGCCATCTTCGAAGCTGTGCACGGGTCAGCACCGAAGTACGCGGGCAAGAACACCATCAATCCCACCGCCCTCATCCTCACCGGAGCGTTGATGCTTCGCTATCTCAACGAGGTTGAGGCAGCAGCGATGGTTGAGGAGGCCGTGCTCCTGACCTTGGCGTCCGGGGTCAGGACGCGCGACATCGCCGGCGACGCCGCCGGCGCCTCCACCACCGAGTACACCGAGGCGATCATCTCGCATCTCGGCGAGCACTCCACCAACTGGACAGTCCGGGGCCACCGGCCGCTGCGCCTGCCCGAGGTCTCCCGGGAGCCTGCCCTAGTGCATCCCCAGAGCCGGCATGACATCGGTGTCGACGTCTTCATCGAGTCCGAGCTCCGGCCCGAGATCCTGGGCCCCAGCCTGGAGGCGGCCACTGCGGGCACCAGGCTGCGCCTGGAGACGATCAGCAATCGGGGCACCCAGGTGTATCCGGCAACAGGCGGGGCCACCACCGACTGCATCGACCACTGGCCCTGCCGCTTCCTGCTCCGCGACCTCGACGGCGACCTCGAGGACGCGGAGCTGATCGCCCTCCTGGCCCGAGTGGCGCAAGAGCATCGATGGGTCCACATCGAGCGTCTCGCCGTCTTTGACGGTGAGCGGGGCTTCACCAAAGCCCAGGGAGAGGACTGAGCGGAGCCGGCCCGAATGGGGTCGCGGCTAGCTGACCGCCTTGAGCACCGCAGCCGCGTGGCCGGCCGGCCTGACCCTCTCCCAGGCGCGCTCCACCAGGCCATCGCTGCCGACCAGGAAGGTGACCCGGGCGACTGCGCCCCCGCCGCCGGGACCCGGTCGCCATGCCCCGAAGCTCGCGGCGACCTGGTGATCGGGGTCGGCCAGAAGCGGGAGATCAGGAACACCGCAGGCCACCGCGAACTCAGTCTTTGCAGCCACATCCCCGACCGAGCAGCCGAACACCTGGACCTGCTTGGCGCTGAATGCGGGCAGGACCCGACCGAACTCCCCGGTCTCGATGGTGCAGCCGGGGGTGTTGTCCTCGGGATAGAAGTAGATCACCCAGCGCCGACCCTTGAGTTCTTTGGTCGACGTCAGCTGGCCGGTACCGGCCTGGAGGGTGAAGTCGGGCACTGGGTCACCGGGCTGAAGCATGGCGTCTCCCACAGTTCGGTTGACGCGGCGACGAGGTCGGCACCGGTCAGTTGGAGAGCAGCTGCCGGGCCTGCAAGGCCACGCTCAGCACCACTCTAGTCTCGGCGTCGTCGAGGGAGAGGTTGAGCAGGTCCTCGATCCGCTGAACCCGGTAAGCGAGGGTGTTGATGTGCACGTGCAGCTGCCGTCCCGCCGCCCGTTGATTCCAGCGCTGGGCGACCAGGGTCTCCAGGGTGGCCAGCAGCGGCGTCCGGTGATGTCGGGCATACGCCACGATCGGCCCCAGCGTCTCCTCCACGAACCGGCGCAGCACCTCGGGGTCCCTGACCTCGAGGAGTAGGCGCAACGCCCCGAGGGAGCGGTACGACGTCACCTGGGAGGCTCCACCGGCGCGACGGGAGAGCCGGAGCGCCTGACGTGCCTCCTCGTGGGCTCGGGCCAGCTCCAGCGCCGAGCAGGCGAGGTTTCCCAGGCCGACCGAGAAGCTGGTTCGACGCTCCAGCCCCTTGGCCAGGTCCAGGACCGAACGGCAGAACTCCTCGAGCCGGGCCGGTGCCGGCTCCGGAGCAATCGCCGGCACCAGCAGCACCGAGTAGCTCGCCCGGGCCACGACCAGCGAGCCAGGGAATCGGAGCTGCGCCAGCTCGCTCAGGTCGCGCTGCAGCCGCTCGTGCAGAGGCTGGGTTTGAAACTGGGCGAGGGAGCGATCGTCATCCGGTTCCAACACCAGGACCCAGGCCCGCTCCGGGATCCGATAGCCGAGCCTCTCCGCCCGGACCGCCAGCCGGTTGATGTCCTCGGTGCTCTGACCGGGGGTGAGCAGGCCCTCGAGGAGATCCCCCCGGAGACGCCTCTCCACCTCTGCCGCGGCTCGCTCCTTGAGCAGCTCAAGGGCGACCACTGTGGCGCCGTGCTCGAGCGCCCGGCGCTTTCCGGCGCCAGCGCCAGCGAGCGGGCCCGCGACGGCGAGGACGGCGACCAGTTCCTCGCCGGCGCGAACAGGGCTGAGGATGAGATCCACCCGCGGCCGGGTCAGGCTGATCTCGACGGGACCGGTCGACCGGGAGTCGCTGAGCGAGGGCGGGATCGCCAGCCGAGGAATGGCGAGCCCGGTCCCGGCGCCGTGCTCGAGGCGGAAGCCAAGGGGGTCGTAGAGTCCCACCTCGGCGCCGGCCAGGCTCGTGATGGCATCCAGGATCTTGGCCAGTCCCGCTCCGGACAGAGCCAGCTCGGTGAAGCGTTCGTGAACCGTCTGGGAGAATTGGATCTCCACCAGCTGCCGCTCCAGGCGGTGCTGGAGCTCGCTCCGCTCCAGCACCCCGGCCAAGGCTCCAGCGATGGCCGAGAGCACCGCCAACTCGTCGGCGCGGAATTCCCGCCGCTCGACCGTCTGGACGTTGAGAACGCCGACCATCCGGGGCCCGGCCAGAATCGGGACAGAGAGCATCGAGGTGAATCGCTCCTCGTCCAGGCCCTCGATCCACTCGAAGCGGGACTCGCTGGCAACGTCGGGGACCGAGAGCGGTTGGCGGGAGGAGGCCACTGCCCCGGTGACCCCCTGGCCGGCGGCCAGGACGACCTTGCCCACAGCGGCCTGGTTGAGGCCGTTGGTGGCGGTCAGCACCAGGCCCTCGCGCGCCTGGTCGTAGAGGTAGAGCGCGGATACATCAGCATCCAGGACCCCGGTCGTCTCCCTGATCACGAGGGAGAGGAGCTCATCTCGCTCCATGGTTGAGGCCGCCTCGACCGCGAGCTTCTGGAGGTAGAGAAGCTCTCGGAGTTCCCTCTCGCGAGCGGCCCCGCTGCGGGCCACCGTGTCCACCTCAGCCCGATCCCGCGCTTCCCGGCCGGCGCACCTCGCCCGAGCGCCCTCCACGCTTGGCGATCAGGACGATCGAACCGATCTCAGCCCACGGGTCGAGGCTCTTGATCATGTCGATCACCGTCAGGCCGGCCACGCTGACCGCGGTCAGGGCCTCCATCTCGACGCCGGTCGGACCCTGACAGCTGACGGTCGCCCGCAGCGTGATCCGCGTTGGGGCAGTTGCCAGCTCGGCGTCGACCACGACATTGGTCAGGTTGAGCGGGTGGCAGAGGGGGATGAGCTCGGGCGTGCGTTTGGCGGCCATGATGCCGGCCAGCTTGGCGACCGCAAGCGCATCCCCCTTGGCCACCTGGTTGGCGCTGATCGCCGTCCAGGCCGCCTGGTTGATCCTGACCTCGCCTTCGGCGGTAGCCTCCCGCACCGTGCTGGCCCGATCCCCGACATCCACCATCCGGGCCCCCCCCTGGGGGTCAAGATGGCTCAAGCGGGGCGCTCCAGGGTCGCTCATGAGCTGGCGGCGCAGGCGTTGACGCCGGGGGCCACGTTGGCGCCGCCAAAGCCGACGCCAACGATCAGGTCGTCGGGCCGGGCCGCCTCGCAGGAGAAGGTGAGAGGTCGGCCGACGTCGACCAGGTCAAGCGAGAGCGAGGGGTGAAAGCCCCGAGCCAGCGCCTGGGGGATGAGCGAAGGCAGGCCCATCTGGCCAACGGCGAGTCCGGAGAACCTGAGCCGGACCGTCGAGGTGCCCAGCCCGGAGAACTGGACCGGGCCGCTGATCACGAGCGGGTGGTTGAGGATGGTTGTCTGGCCGCTGACGATCACCTGACCCTGGAGCACGTGCACCTCCAGCTGCGATAGTCCGTCATAGGAAGTGAGGGTATCCTGCAGCAGCCCGGTCGCCTCCGCGTCGCTGAGGTGGACCAGTGCCACAGGGGAGCCGTCGGCAAGGGCGATGGCCACCGCACGAGCCGCACTAAGCTGCAATTGGGCGGGGGACGCCGGACGGACTGCCGCAAGGTCGGGTGGCGTGGTCCAGAGATGCAGCGCGTACAGGATCAGTCCGACCACGACCACCACCGGGATGAGGCAGCCAAGGCAGTTCATCGTGCAGCCCCGGCGGACCATCCCGAACATCTCAGCGCATGGCCGGGCGAGCCGCGCGCCACGCCGTCAGCGCCCCCCGGTGGCTGGCAAACACCAGCTCTGGGAGATCGAGCTCCGCGAACCAGGCCAGCTCGGGGGCCTCGGCGGTCGGTCCCGGGTCGCCGCCGGTCACCCGACCCCGATAGGCGAGCACGACCAACCCGCCCTCCTCGGTGACCACGTGAAACATCCCGAGCAGCCCCTCGACCACGCTCTGGCAGCCGGTCTCCTCCAGGCACTCCCGGACCGCACTGTAGGCAGGGTCCTCGTCGTCGTCGACGTATCCCCCGGGAAGGGCCCAACCGCCCTGGCCCGGAGGTATCCCCCGGCGGATGATCAGGACCCGCTGCTCGTGGTCGGTGGCCACCAGAGCCACGGCTACCTTGGGGCCTCGCCACGCGATGAACTCGCAGGCGGGGCAGGCGGGCAGATCGCGGCCCTCGATCCGGCGCGGCTGCAGGCGCGCTCCGCAGGCAGGGCAGAAGCGGAAGTTGACCTTCACCGGTCCCTCCCGCGCCACCTCATGACCACCTCCTGTCGACCGTGGCCCGTGCAGGGCGCCCGGGGCGATCAGATGATACGGGGACGTCTTCTGCGATCAGGGCTCGGCCAGCGGCCGCAGGTCGTCCCGATTCCAGTCGAGGGGAGCGTCCAAGGACTCCGTTCCACGCGCGATCGCGCGGCCGCCAAAGCGGCCTCGCAGGCTGTCGAGCGCCTCGTCCAGACGCTCCTCCTTGGCATCGATCGCCTCGAAGAGTGGCATCTGCCGCATCTCCCTCAGATCCTCGCCACCCACGCCCAGCAGTCGAACCGGGCGGTCCTCGGGCCAGGCCGAGGCGAAGAGCTCGAGAGCCGCGGCGCCGACCTCCTGGTCGGAACAGGTGGGGTCGGCCAGGTGCCGGCGCCGGCTGATGGTCTCAAAGTCGTGAAAGCGCAACTTGATGGCAACCGCCCCCGCGGCCAGGGATGAGGCCCGCAGCCGGCGCCCGACCGCGGCCGCCAGCACCCTCACCCGGGCCTCCAGGTCCGAGCGCCGGGTCAGGTCGTGGGCGTAGGTCTCCTCTCGGCTGATCGACTTGGCCAGCCCGGGCGCCGCGACCGGCGCCGGATCCACGCCCCGGGCGCGCTGCTGGAGCGAGCCGATGTGCGGCCCCAGCACCGCCTGGAGCCGGGCGGTGCTGGCCCGGGACAGCTTGCCCAGGGTGTCGATGCCCAGCAGTCCCAGCTTTGCCGTCGTCTTCGGACCGGCCCCCGGGAGGCGGCTGACCGCCAGCGGCGCCAGGAACTGCGCCTCTCCCCCAGGGGGTACCACCACCAGCCCCCGCGGCTTCTGGAGGTCGGAGGCGACCTTGGCCACGACCTTCGTGGTGGCGACCCCGACCGAGCAGGGGAGGCCCAGTTCGGCATCGATGCGGGCCATGATCGCGCGCGCGGCCACAGCGCCGCCGCCGCTCAGCGCCTCGGTCCCGCTGAGGTCAAGGTAGGCCTCGTCGAGGGAGCCGGGCTCGACGAGCGGGGTGTACTCGGCGAAGATGGCAAAGACCTGCTTGGAGATGCGGACATACTCCGCGATGTCCACCGGCAGCACGACCAGCTCGGGGCACGTCGAGAGCGCCCGCCCCAGCGGCAGTGCCGACCGGACCCCGAACGTCCGGGCCTCGTACGAGGCGGCCGCCACCACCCCTCTTCCGGCATCTCGGCGCTCGCCCGGATGGGACTCGTGGCCGCCGCCGACCACCACCGGCAGTCCCCGGAACTCGGGACGACGGAGGAGCTCGCAGGACACGAAGAAGGCGTCCAGATCCACGTGCAGGATGGTTCGTGCCCTCGACATCGACCGGCGGCCCCCGGGGTCAGCCCTCCCCCGAGAAGGTCCGCGCGATCAACTCCTCGACCGGGGCGAGCTGCTCCTGGACCCGCTCCTCGTGCTCCAGCCGCAGGGCGGCCAGCTCGGCCAGAGCCTGGCCGGTGATCGCCTCTCCAGGGACCGGCCGGGCCTCCCCCAGGCGGCGCTTGAACTCGGCGCCACCGGCCTGGAGGCTCCTTGGCGAGATCGTCACCCGCAGCGGGATCCCGCGCAGGTCGGCGTCGGCGAACTTGACCCCGGCGCTGGCGTCTCGGTCGTCGTAGAGCACCTCCACCCCCTTACCGACCAGCTCCCGATAGGTGGACTCCGCCAGCTCCCGCACCGGCTGGTCCTGGCCGACGGCGATCAAACTGACCTCGAAGGGCGCGACGCCGATGGGCAGGGCTAGGCCGCGGTCGTCGTGATGCTCCTCGGCGACGCAGGCGAGCAGCCGGCCGAGCCCGATCCCATAGGAGCCCATGACGATCGGCCGCTGCTGGCCGAGCTCGTCGTCGTAGAGGGCGCCCAGGGACGTGGCGTAGGCGGTTCCCAGCTGGAAGATGTTGCCGTACTCGATGCCGCGCCGGATCCGCAGAGCCGCGCCGCAGTTGGCGCAGGGGTCCCCCGCCGCTGCGGCTGCCAGCCGGGTCACCGAGGCGGCCGGCGCATCGCGGGCGAGGTTGAAGTTGCGGAGATGCCAGCCGGACCGGTTGGCCCCGGTCACCAGATTGCGGCGACGGGTGAGCGCCTCGTCGGCGACCACGATCGCGGTCCCGGGCGCAAGCCCGAGAGGGCTCATGTAGCCGGGTACCGCCCCTGACCGCTCCACCTCCTCAGGCGTGGCCGGGCGCAGGTCAACCGCGGCGGTCGCGCTGCGCAAGCGAGCCAGGTTCACCTCGGCCGGCCCCGGCACCAGAGCGAGGACCAGATGGGCCGGTTGACCCCGCTCCAACTCCGCCATGAAGGCGACGGACTTGGCGATCCGGGAAGGATCGACCTTGAGAAAGGCGGCAAGCTCGGCTACCGTCGCCGTCCCCGGCGTCTCCACCTCCTCAAGGACCCGCTCGGCCTCCGTCTCCTGCTCTGGCAACCGGACTTCGGCCACCTCCTGATTGGCCGCGTAGCGGCAGCTGTCGCAGAACACCAGGGTGTCCTCGCCGGCATCCGTCAGGTAGATGAACTCGTGAGCCAGGTGTCCCCCCATCACCCCAACATCACTGAGCACGGCCGCGACCGGGATCCCAGCTCGGGCGGCGATCCGGAAGTAAGCGCGGTAGTGGGCGACGTATGAACGCTCGAGCCCTCCCTGGTCCCGGTCCAAGGAGTAGGCGTCCTTCATGCTGAACTCTCTGGTTCGGAGCAGACCTCCCCGAGAGCGGGGCTCATCTCGGAACTTGGTCTGGATCTGGTACACGATCCGAGGCAGGTCGCGGTAGGAGCTCACGTTGGCGGCCGCCAGCTCGGCCACAACCTCCTCGTGCGAGAGGGCGAGCACCATGTCCCGACCTCGACGATCCTGGAAACGCAGCAGGGCCTGATCAATCGTGTTCCAGCGGCCGCTCCGCTGCCAGAGCTCGCCAGGCTGGACCACCGGGAGGAAGACCTCCTGGCCGCCGATCGCGTTCATCTCCTCCCGGAGGATCTGGCGCAACTTCTGCTCGGTCCGCCAGCCAACCGGGAGCAGGCTGTACAGCCCGGTCGCCAGCTGCTGCAGGAATCCGGCCCGGAGCAGCAGCTGGTGGGAGATCAGGTCATCGCTGGGCGCGGTGCGCCTGGTGGCGCCGAAGAGCTGGCTGACCCGCATCGAACCAGTGTACGAAGCGTCCTGACTCCCTCTGTCACGATCAACCAGGCGGCGCTTGCTCCAGCAGCGCCAGCAGGTCTGGCCACCGCTCCAGTCGCTCCCCCGGCTGGGCCGGGGCGGTCGCTCCGGGGGCGAGGATCGCCCTCATCCCAACAGCGCGGGCCCCCAGGATGTCGGCGTCCCACTCGTCGCCGACGAACCACACCTGTGACGCCGGCAGCCCCAGCCGGCGGAGCATCTCCATGAAGATCCTGGGGTGCGGCTTGCGCCAGCCGACAGCTCCGGAGAAGACCACGGCGTCGAAGTAGGCACGCAGACCGAGTTGCTCAAGCTGATCCAGCATCTGCTCCGCCGGGTAGGGCGCGTTAGAACAGAGGGCCAACCTGAGCCCCCGGACCCGCAGCTCGGCAAGGACAGCGCCAGCCTCCGGGATGGGAGCGACTCCCGACACCCAGGCCCGTTGCAGGGCGAGGCTCACCCGATCGCTGACCTCCGGAGCGGGCCGCGTGCCCAGCACCCGCTCCATGGCCTGGCGATGGACCGCTGCGAAGTCCACCTCGCGCCCGAGAAGGCTCTGCTGCTCCTCATCGACCATCCGGTCGACCATCTCGTCAAGCGCGAGCAGGAACTCGCCGGCACTCCCGCGCCATCCCCGCTCGCCCAGTTCCAGCGCCTCCTTCAGATCCAGGCCGCTGGCGGCGATCGCGGCCACCGGCCTGGTGATGGTCACCAGGGTCCGGCCATAGTCGAAGCAGATGCCCCGCGGACGGCCCGCTGGGGTCAACTCCCGGAACCGGTCTCCGGAGGTCGGCGCCCGGCTCGGGGTCGACGACGCCGACGGCGACGGTGCTCGCCGGTGGGCGCTGCCCCGGTCGGATCTTGCGGCTGGGGCGCGGCGACGCCGCGTCGACCTGCCTGGGGACCCACTGGCCTGGCCCCGCCCGCTGCCACCACCGCTCCAGTTCGGCGCCGGCGCCGCCTGCGAGCGGGCGTGCCCCCGAGCCGCTCCCTCGAGTACTTCGCCAGCAATTGCTCCTGTCGCCTCGGATCCCAGCTCCCGCTCTGGATCTCCCCGTAGGCGGCTACTTGAGCAT
>DATDII010000048.1:0-15853 GCA_036521135.1 Candidatus Dormiibacterota bacterium
CACTGGCCAGGTTGAGCCGCTGGCGCAGGTCCTCGAGAACCGCGGCCACCCGTCCCGCGTCGAAGTCCTGGGCGATCCGGGCCTGGCCCAGCGAGGCCGCCGCCGTCTCCTGGGCTCGCTCCAGCAGGGTGCGGAAACGGCCCCGGCGGGGCACGGCCACCTCGACCTTTCCCCCGCGACGCTCGGCGAGGAAGCCGACCAGCACCTCCGGGGCCAGCGGCGCCGCCGGCAGGTAGACCGCCCTGGGGACGTGGGTGGAGTTGGCGTAGTACTGCGAGGCGAAGCTGGTGACCACCTCTTCGGGGCTGAGCTCCCCGACCCCCTCGAGGGGGTGCCGCTCCATTCCCTGGAGCCGGCCATCGCGAACCAGCAGCACCGCCGCCATGCCCTGGGCGTCGTCCAGGGCCAGCCCGACCACGTCGACGTCCCCGCCCAGGCGCGGGCTGGTGACCTGCTCCCGGGCCAGCTTCTCGACCGTTTGGAGCCGGTCACGGAGGGCCGCCGCCCGTTCGAAGTCGAGCTCTAGGCTGGCGGCGCGCATCTCCTTGCGGAGCCGCCCGGTGACCGCGCTGACCTGGCCCTCCATGAAGACGACGGCGTCATCGAGGAGGCTGGCGTAGGGGCCTGGTTGGATCAGTCCGGCACATGGCCCAGCGCAGATCCCGAGGTGGTAGTCGAGGCAGACCCGGCCCCGCCGGAAGATGGCGTCCGAGCATCCCCGGAAGGGGAACACGGTCCGGATCTCCTTCACCGATCGCCGCAGCGACTTGGCGTCGGTGAAGGGCCCGAAATAGCGGCCCCCATCCTCGCCCAGCCGGCGGCTGAATGTGGGCCGGGGGAACGCGGCGAGCTTGTCGGAGATCGCCTGGGGCATCTGGTCGGGCGGGCCTGGGGCGGGCTTGGGAACCCGGAAGTAGAGGTAGTTCTTATCGTCGCGGAGGCGGACGTTGAAGCGGGGATGGTGACGCTTGATCAGCGTGTTTTCCAGGATCAGAGCCTGTTGCTCGCTGCCGGCGGCGATGACCTCGAAGTCGAAGACGGCGTCGACCAGCCGGGCGATCCGGGGTGGATGCGAGTCGAAGGCGGCGAAGTAACTGCGAAGGCGGTCGCGCAGGTTGGCCGCCTTGCCGACGTAGATCACCTGGCCCTGGCTGCCCCGGAAGAGGTAGACGCCGGGGGTGGTCGGGGCCGCAGCCAGACGAGCCTTGAGCAGCTCTGGGCGGAGCCGCAGCCGGGCCAGCTTGGGATCCTGATCTGGCGCCGGGGCGCGCCCGGCGGACGTCGCACCTGTGCCGGCGGCGGCGGCCACCACGGCTAGCGCACTCCCAGGGCGCCGAGTCCGGCACTGACGACCACCAGCACCATCAGCAAAAGGAGCAGGCCAACCAGGACCAGGCAGGCGCTTCGCTGCCATCCCTGAAAGGTGCGGGGCCGGTCCTGGTTGGGCGGGTCCGGTTGGTCACCCGGGCTCAAACGGCGACCTGCTCCCGGGCCCGGGAGCGCGCCCGGGTCGCCGGCAGCAGCGCGGCCAGGTAGCCGCCGGTCGACGACCCCGGGGTCCTGGCCACCTGCTCCGGGGTGCCCTCGGCCACGATCGCCCCGCCGGCGACGCCACCGTCGGGGCCGAGGTCGATGAGCCAGTCGGCCGACTTGAGCACGTCGAGATTGTGCTCGATGACAACCACGGTGTTGCCCTGCTCCACCAGTCGGTGGAGCACCTCGAGCAGTCGGCCGACGTCGGCGAAGTGGAGGCCGGTCGTGGGCTCATCAAGGATGTAGAGGGTCTGCCCGGTGCTGCGGCGGGAGAGTTCGGTCGCCAGCTTGACCCGCTGGGCCTCACCCCCACTGAGCTGGGTCGCCGGCTGGCCCAGGTGGACGTAGCCCAGGCCCACGTCGACCAGGGTCTGGAGCTTGCGGGCTATGCCCGGCTGGTTGCGGAAGGCCGCCAGCGCCTCAGCCACGGTCAGGCCGAGCACGTCGGCGATGGAGTGGCCCTTGAAGCGCACCTCGAGAACTTCTTGGGTGTAGCGCTGGCCCTTGCAGACCTCGCAGGTGACGTAGATGTCGGGCAGGAAGTGCATCTCGATCTTGAGCAGGCCGTCACCCTCGCAGGCCTCGCAGCGTCCGCCGCGGACGTTGAAGGAGAAGCGCCCCGCCTTGTAGCCGCGGGCCCGGGCCTCGGGCAGCTGGGCAAACAGCTCCCGGATGGGCGTGAAGAGACCGGTGTAGGTTGCCGGGTTGCTCCTGGGCGTCCTTCCGATCGGGGCCTGGTCGACGTCGACGACCTTGTCGAGCTCATCGAGGCCGTCGATGCGGTCGTGGGCGGCGGGACGGCGCTTGGCGGAGTAGAAGTACTGGGCGCAGCGGCGATAGAGGATGTCGTTGACGAGGGTGCTCTTGCCCGAGCCGCTCACCCCCGACACACCGACGAAGCAGCCGAGGGGAAAGGCGACGTCGAGGTTGCGCAGGTTGTTGGCCCTCGCTCCCCTGACCACGATCTGCTTGCCCCGACGACGCCGACTGCCCGGCACCGCTATCTGCTCGTCGCCGCGGAGAAATTTGGCCGTCAGCGAGTCAGGGCTCTGGAGCACCTCGTCAAGGGTGCCCGCCGCCACCACCTGGCCGCCCCGGGATCCCGCTCCGGGGCCCATATCGACGACGAAGTCGGCGCTCCGGATGGTCTCCTCGTCGTGCTCGACCACCAGCACCGTGTTGCCCAGCTCGCGGAGCCGGAAGAGGGTGGCGAGAAGCTTGCCGTTGTCCCGCTGGTGGAGGCCGATGCTGGGCTCGTCGAGGATGTAGAGGACGCCGGTCAACCGGCTTCCGATCTGGGTTGCCAGCCGGATCCGCTGCGCCTCACCGCCGGAGAGGGTCCCGGCGGCGCGGTCGAGGGTGAGGTACTGGAGTCCCACGTCGTAGAGGAACCCCACCCGCTCGCGGATCTCCTTGATGATCCGGCGGGCGATCACCTCCTCCCGCTCCGAGAGCCGCCAGCCGGCGAGCGTGGCCAGCACCTGATCGACCGGCTGGGCGCAGAAGTCCATGATCCCAAGCCCGGCCACGGTGACGGCGAGGAACTCCGGCCGCAGCCGCTTGCCCTTGCAGGTGGGGCAGGCTCGCTGCATCATCAGCCGCTCGATCCCCTCCTTCACCGCCGTCGACTCGGTCTCGCGGTAGCGGCGCTCCAGGTTGGGGATCACCCCCTCGAACTTGGCTCGGTAGTGGTGGACCCGGCCACCTCTGGAGCGGAACCGCATCGGCACCGTCTCTCCCCGGGGCAGGCCGTAGAGGATGACCCCCTGCTGGCCCGAGCTGAGCCGGCGCCAGGGCTTGTCGAGGGGAACCCGGTTCTCTTGGGCGACCGCCTCGATCAGGTCGTTCATCCACTGCTGCGCCGGGCCCCAGCTCCAGCCGGACACGACGCCCTCGGCGATCGACTTCTCGGGGTCGGTGATGACCGCTTCGGGGTCGACCTCCATCCGGGCCCCGAGCCCGGTGCAGTCGGGACAGGCGCCGTGGGGGTTGTTGAAGGAGAAGTTCCTTGGCTGGGGCTCCTCCATCGAGAGGCTGTCGTAGACGCACGCGAACTGCTCCGAGAAGAGCATGTCCTCAATCCCGGCGGCGGCATCGGCGGGCGCGACCAGGACGGTGCCGCCCGAGAGGGCGGAAGCGTGCTCGCAGCTCTCCCGCAGACGGGAGATGGACTCAGGGTCGACCACGATCCGGTCGACCACCACCTCAACGTCGTGCTTGAACTTCTTGTCGAGGGCAGGCACCGCCTCGAGGGAGTGGACCTGGCCGTCAACGCGGACCCTGACGTACCCCTGCCGCCGGGCCAGGTCGAAGATCGCCTGGTGCTCGCCCTTTCGGCCCCGGATCATCGGAGCCAGGATCAGCACCCGGGAGCCCTGGGGCAGCGCGGCCACCTGGTCGGCGATCTGCTCCACGGTCTGTCGCGAGATCTCGCGGCCGCACTTGGGACAGTGAGGGTGGCCAACGCGGGCGTAGAGCAGGCGCAGGTAGTCGTAGACCTCGGTCACCGTGCCCACCGTCGACCGCGGGTTGCGCCCGGCCCCCTTCTGGTCGATCGAGATCGCCGGGGAGAGCCCGTCGATGTGGTCGACGTCGGGCTTCTCCATCTGCCCCAGGAACTGGCGCGCATAGGCCGAGAGCGACTCGACGTAGCGGCGCTGACCCTCGGCGTAGATGGTGTCGAAGGCCAAGGAGGACTTGCCCGAGCCGCTCAGGCCGGTGATCACGGTGAGCTGGTCCCGGGGGATGTCCAGGTCGACGTCCCGCAGGTTGTGCTCGCGGGCGCCGCGGATCGAAATGAAAGCCTGGCCCATCCCCATCTAGCGTACCTTCCCGCCCTCTCGGGCAAACTCCTGCCGAACCGGCACCGCCGGCCGGGCGCCCCGCCGCCCATGGGTGGCCTGATCTGGCGCGGAGTCAGCCGCGGCGCTTGAGGTCAGGAGCGGACGGGCGAGTCGCCGGCTGGTGGCGAACGGGTGTTCGCCAGAAATCGTACCAGCGCGGGTGGGGCCTGGCAAGGGCGCGGACCGGGCAGATGGGGCCCGCTTCAGGCGAGCTTGGCCTCGAGAAAGATGTCGCAACCGGCCAGCGCCTTCGAGACCGGGCAGGAGAGCTTGGTCAGGTGAGCCTGCTCCTGGAACTCCTCGGAGCTGATCCCGGGCACCTCCGCCACCGTGATCAGCTGGATGGTCGTGATCCGGTAGCCCTCGGTCAGCTTCTCCAAGGTCACCTCGGCGGCCGTCTCGATCCTGGTGGCGGGATGGCCTGCCGCCTTGAGCCCCAGGCCCAGGGCCATGCTGAAGCAGGCGGCGTGGGCGGCGCCGAGCAGCTCCTCCGGATTCGTCCCCGGCTCAGCCTCAAAGCGCGATCCGGTCGAATACTCGGCGCTGACCGCTCCGCTCTCGGTCCGGATGTTGCCGCTCCCGCCCGTCTCGCCGCTGACAAAGGTCGCCCGTGCCTTCCTGACAGTCATCGACGCCCTCCTGTGATGGTCTCAACCGGTCCACTCCACTTCAACAGCTGATCCGGGCCCTCGAGCGCTCGACCGGCAGGGGTGCTCACCCGCCCCTCGCTCCCCGTCCCGGCCCGTTGACCCGCCGCCTCGTCCCTCGCCCCACCGGATCGCCGGCAGGCGTGCCCTGGCCCATGTCCGTCGCCATCCGGCGCAGGGCCACCAGCCGGTCCCGCATCTGGGCCGCCCGCTCGAACTCGAGGTTGGCTGCGGCCTTGCGCATCGCCTTCTCGACGTCCTTGGTCAGGCGCAGGAGCTGGTCAGGGGGCAGGCCGGCCGCCTCCTGAAACTCCGCCGCCGCCTCTTGGATCTCGGCCCGGACCATCTCCTGCTCCCGAACCGCCTTGACGATCGTCGCCGGGGTGATCCCGTGGGCCAGGTTGTGGGCGGTCTGGACCTGGCGGCGCCGGGCGGTCTCGGCGAGCGTCTCCTCCATCGCGGCCGAGGTGCGGTCGGCGTACATGACCACCCGGCCGTGGACGTTGCGGGCGGCCCGGCCGGCGGTCTGGATCAGGGAGCGGAAGCTGCGCAGGTAGCCCTCCTTGTCGGCGTCGAGGATCCCGATGAAGCTGACCTCGGGGAGATCGAGGCCCTCGCGGAGCAGGTTGATCCCGACGATGACGTCGTAGACCCCGAGGCGGAGGTCGCGGATGATCTCGACCCGCTCCAGCGTCTCCACATCGGAGTGCAGGTACTGGACCTTGACCCCGGCTTCCCGGAGGTAGTCGGTCAGGTCCTCGGCCATGCGCTTGGTGAGGGTGGTCACCAGGCATCGCTCCGACCGGGCCGCGGTCTGGCGGATCTCGGCCAGCAGGTCGTCGACCTGGCCCTTAGACGACCGGACCTCGATCTCGGGATCGAGGAGCCCGGTGGGCCGGATCAACTGCTCCACGACCTGGGTGGAGTGCTCCATCTCGTAGGGGCCCGGAGTCGCCGAGACGTAGATCACCTGGCGCACCGAGTCCTCCCACTCGCTGAAGGTGAGAGGGCGGTTGTCGAGAGCCGAGGGCAGGCGAAAGCCGTACTCGACCAAGGGGACCTTGCGGGAGCGGTCGCCGCCGTACATGCCGCCGATCTGGGGGACGGCCACGTGGGACTCGTCGACCACGATCAGGGTGTCCTGGGGCAGGTAGTCCATCAGGGTGAAGGGCCGCTCGCCCTCCCGGCGGCCGCTCAGATGCCGGGAGTAGTTCTCGACCCCGGCGCAGGTGCCGGTCTCGCGGAGCATCTCCAGGTCGAACATGGTCCGCTGGCGCAGCCGCTGCGCCTCGAGGAGCTTGTCCTCCCGGTCCAGCTCGGCGCTCCTCCACTCCAGTTCCTCCTCGATCGCCTCGATCGCCCGGGCCAGCTTGTCCTTGGGGGTGACGTAGTGGGAGGCGGGGAAGACGGTCAGGGAGTCGCGGTCGGCCAGAATCTCCCCGGTGAGGGGATCGAAGTCGACGATCCGCTCGACCGAGTCCCCGAAGAACTCGACCCGGGTCGCGATCTCCTCGTAGGCCGGCTGGATGTCGAGGGTGTCGCCCCGCACCCGAAACCGGCTCCGGCCGAAGTCCTGGTCATTGCGGGCGTACTGGAGGTCGACCAGCTTGCGCAGGAGGATCTCCCGGCGCCAGCTGCCGCCCTGCTGCAACTCCACCGACTCGCCGAGGTAGTTCTCCGGCGAGCCGATGCCGTAGATGCAGGAGATCGAGGCCACCACGATGACGTCGCGGCGGGTGAGCAGGGACCGGGTCGCGGCGTTGCGGAGCCGGTCGATCTCCTCGTTCCGGGAGGAGTCCTTCTCAATGTAGGTGTCGGTGCGGGCGATGTACGCTTCCGGTTGGTAGTAGTCGTAGAACGAGACGAAGTACTCGACCGCGTTCTTTGGGAAGAACGCCCGGAATTCGGCCCAGAGCTGCGCTGCCAGGGTCTTGTTGGGACTCAGCACCAGCACCGGCCGGTCAACTTCCGCAATCAGATTGGAGATGGTAAAAGTCTTGCCGCTGCCGGTCACCCCGAGGAGGACCTGCTGGAGATCGCCCCGGACGACTCCGTCCACCAGCTTGGCGATGGCGGCCGGCTGGTCCCCGGTCGGGGTGAAGGGCGCGTCGAGCTCGAACTGGGGCACATCTGGAGTATCGCAGCGCCGGCGGGGCTGCCCGGGTTCCCAAAGGAGGTCTCGGTGGCGCTGCTGACCTGTGCCGACGTGGCCGTCGAGTACGCCGACCGGGTCGTCTTTGCCGGACTCGATCTCAAGCTCGAGCCCGGTGACCGCCTCGGTATCGTGGGCGGCAACGGCGAGGGCAAGTCGAGCCTGCTCGGCCTTCTGGTCGGGGCCCAGGCGCCGAGCGCGGGCCGCCTCGAGCGCCAGGCCCGCCTCCTGGTCGCCCACCTGCCCCAGGAGTCGCCCGATCCGGTCGCCGAGACCGTCCTTGGAGAGGCTATGGCGAGCCGCACCGACCTGGCCCGGCTCCGCGACGAGCTCGGCCACCTGGAGCAGGTGCTGACCGTCTCCGGGCCCGACAGCGAGGGCCACCTCCACCGCTACGGCGAGGTCCAGTCGGCCTACGACGGCCTGGGTGGCTACGAGCTCGAGGCCCGGGCCAGGGCGGTCCTGAGCGGACTCGGCCTCGGTGACGAGGAGCAGGCCCGCTCACCCCACGAGCTCAGCGTGGGCCAGGTCCGTCGCCTCGAGCTGAGCAAGCTGCTCCTCCAGGATGTCGACCTGCTCCTGCTCGACGAGCCCACCAACCACCTCGACCTGGCGGCGATCGAGTGGCTGGAGAGCCACCTCCTCCAGAGCGCGCCCACCCTCTGCCTGGTCGCCCATGACCGGCGCCTGCTCGACCGGGTCTGCAACCGGATCCTGGAGCTCGGGTCGGGCCGGGCTGAGGTCTACGAGGGCGGCTACACGAGCTACCTCCGCCAGCGCCAGGAGCGGCGGCTGCGCTGGCGGCGCACCTGGGAGGCGCAGCAGGCCCACATCAACCACCAGGAGGAGTTCATCCGCCGCTACAAGGCGGGCCAGCGGGCGCGCCAGGCCCGGGGTCGCCAGACCCTGCTCGACCGTCTCGAGCGAGTCCCCGAGCCCACCGAGCTCCAGCGCATGCGGCTCACCCTCCACGCCGCCCCCAGCGCCCAGGTGGTGGTGCGCACCGAGGACCTCGTCTGCGGCCGGGACGGGGTCGGGCTCTTCGCCGTCCCCAACCAGGGGGTGGCGCGCGGGGACCGGATCGCGATCCTCGGGCCCAACGGGTCGGGCAAGACCACCTTGCTCCACACCCTGGCGGGCCAGCTCCCCCCCGTCTCGGGCCGGGTCGTCCCCGGGGCCAGGGCTCGGATCCGCGAGTACCACCAGGACTTCGCCGACCTCAACCTCAATCACACGGTCCTGGAGAGCCTCCTCGACGACCACCCGGGGTCGCTTCCGGAGCGGGCCCGCTCGGTCCTCGGGGCGATGCTGTTCAGCGGGGAGCGGGCCCTGAGCCGGGTGGGTGACCTCTCCGGAGGTGAGAAGGCCCGGGTGGCCCTGTCCCGCCTCGGCATGGACGATGCCAACTGCTTGCTCCTGGACGAGCCCACCAACCACCTCGACATTCCCGCCCAGGAGGTTCTCGAGGAGGCCCTGACGCACTTCCCGGGCGGGGTGGTCCTGGTCTCCCACGACCGCTACTTCGTAGATGCTGTGGCCACCTCGGTCTACGAGGTCGAGGACGGCCGCCTGGTTGAGCGGCGCTCGGCAAGGCCGCGCCCGGCACCCACTCCGAGCCGCCGGGCCGATCGTCCCGGAAGGGGTCGGGAGCGCCCGGCCACGCCGGCCTCACCGTCGCGGCGCGACCTGGAGCTCCAGATCGAGAGCTTGGAGCAGGAGCGGGCAGCCCTGGAGAACCAGCTCGGCGACCCAGAGACCTTCAGGAGCCCGGACCAGGGCCGGCCCCTGCTCGCCCGCCTGGACGAAGTGCGCGCCACCTTGGAGGCGGCCTACGCCAACTGGCTCGCCTTGGCGCCCAGCACCGAGCGGTAGACCTCCGCGATCTGGGGACCGACCGCCTCCCAGGAGAACCGCTCGACCACCGTTTGGCGCGCCGCCCCGGCCAGCTCCTCCCAGCGGCCGCGATCGGTCAGGATCTCGGTGGCGGCGGCCACCATCCCGGGGCCGTCACCGAGAGGCACCAGGACCACCCCTCCCCCCTTCAGGTCGGTGAGGCCAGGTACGTCGGTCGCGAGCACCGGCGTGCCCGCCGCCATCGCCTCCAGGGCGACGATCCCGAGCCCCTCGAAGCGCGAGGGCACGACCAGGAGCAGGGCGCGCTGGTAGGAGCTGGCCAGCTCGGCCTCGGAGACCCGGCCCCGGACCTCCAGGCGGCCCCCGAACTCCTCGGCTGCCTTCTGGGCGGCCCCGAAGAGGGGACCCTCACCGCAAATCTCGGCACGGAGCTGGGGAAGCTGGCGGCTCAGCTCGCGAAAGGTGGCGATGAACTGGGGGACACCCTTGATCGGGACCAGCCGCCCGACGAAGAGAACGGTGTCTCGCTCCCCGTACCCGGCACTGGGGCGGAGCCAGTCGGTGTCTATCCCACTTGGAATCACCGAGATCTTCTCGGGGGGTACGCCGTAGTCCTGGCTCAGCGAGAGCGCCGTCGACGGTGACACCGAGATCACATGGTCACTGAAGCGGTAGGCCCGAGCCTCGATGCTGCCCAGGGGTCGGGTCGCCAGCCGCCGGCCGTGGGCGGTGCGGTAGGTGTGGTTGGCGGTGTAGACCAAGGGAGCGCCCGGAGGATGGCGGAAGAGCAGCACCCCACCCGGGCCGCCCAGGGCGTGCCAGATGTCGGGACGGAGCGCCGTCGCCACCTCGGGGAGGCGGCGCCTGAGCCAGAGCGAGAAGTCGAGCGGGGCCCGGCGGGTCCGCCTCGGAATGCGCAGGCCGGGGCCCCATGGCGTCCGCCTGGCCGTGACCAGGTCAACCTGGTAGCCGAACTTGGGCAGCTCGTGCTCCAGGGCGCCGGCATAGCGCCCCTGGCCCCCGATAGGGGGGACGTCGTCATAGGAGAGCAGCGCAACCCGGGCGCTCAGTGCTGGCACCGCCGGCAGTAAACCGTGGTTCTTCCCCCAATTCGCGTCTGCCGCAGGGTAGCGCCGCAGCGGACACACGGTAAGCCACCCCGGCCGTAGACGAAGAGCGCCTCGAAAGCCTCGCCCCTTGCGCCAAACCCGTCCCGAAAGTCGGAGAAGGAGCTGCCCCGCAGTCGCACCGCGGCCCGCAGGACCAGGGGCAGGGCCAGCATCACCCTGGTTGCCTCGGCCAGGCTGAGCCGGTGACCTCGCCGGTTGGGTCGCACCCGGGCCAGGAAGCAGGCCTCGTCGGCGTAGATGTTCCCGCAGCCAGCGACCACGGCCTGGTCCAGCAGCAGCGCCTTGAGCATCCGGGACGATCTCCGAACCACCTCTGCGACGGCCTCGGCGTTGAAGTTGAGCGACAGCGGCTCTGGCCCCAGCCTGGGCAGCGCGCCGGCCGCGCTGAACTGGGCTGGTCGGCCCAACAGAACGCGGCCGAAGCGCCGCGGGTCGCGAAAGCGGAGCTCGCTTCCGTCGTCCAGCTCCAGCACCAGATGGGTGTGGAGCGCGAGCGGCGACTCGCCCGGGCCGATCGTCAGGGTGCCGGTCATGCCCAGGTGGATCACCAGTTCCTCAGAGCTATCGAGACCGATGTGGATGAACTTGCCGCGCCTTCGGATCGCCCTCAGACGCCGTCCCTCTAATCGGAACGGTAGGGTCAAGGGGTCGCCGAACCTGAGGATGGAGGCCCGCAGCAGGCGAGCCTCGAGAATGCGCCGACCGACCACGTGGGGCCTCAGGTCGCGGACGATCGTCTCGACCTCGGGTAGCTCCGGCACGACTGGTCAGGCGGCGACCCTGGTCAGTGGGGCCAGATCTCTCCAGTTGGGACCGCTCTTGAGGTCCACCACCAACGGGACCGAGAGTTCAATCGCCGCCGCCATCCCGGTCGCTGCCAGCTCGGCGATCTCGGCGACCTCCCCGGGAGGCGCCTCGAAGACCAGTTCGTCGTGGACCTGGAGCAGCATCCGTGCCGCGCTACCCGAAGCCCGCAGGGCCTGAGCGGTGCGGATCATCCCGAGCTTCATGATGTCAGCGGCTGAGCCCTGGATCGGCATGTTGATCGCCATTCGCTCGCTGGCTTCGCGGACCTGACGGTTGGTCGCGTTGATGTCGCCGAGGTAGCGCCGGCGACCGAGGATGGTGGAGACAAACCCCTGCTGACGAGCCTCGGCGCGGACCGAGTCGAGGTAGACCCGCACCCCTTCATAGGTGGCGAAGTAACGGCGGATGAAGTCCTCGGCGACATCGGTGGCGATGCCCAGGTCGCGGGACAGGCCAAAGCTAGAGAGGCCATAAAGGATCCCGAAATTGACGACCTTGGCCATCCGCCTCTGGTCTGCGGAGACGGCGTCCTGGGTGACGCCGAACACCTGAGCTGCGGTGTCCGCATGGACGTCGTCCCCCCGGGCGAAGGCGGCGGCCAGGCGAGGATCCTGACTCAGGTGAGCGAGGACCCGGAGCTCGATCTGCGAGTAGTCGGCCGAGACCAAGACCCAGTCGTCAGCACCGGGGATGAAGGCGGCCCTGATCCGTCGCCCGAGCTCCGTCCGAATCGGGATGTTCTGCAGATTGGGGTCGCTCGAGGAGAGGCGCCCCGTGGCCGCCACCGCCTGGTTGAAGCTGGTATGGATCCGGCCGTCTTCCCGATCCATCAGCTCGGGCAGGGCATCGACGTAAGTGCTCTTCAGCTTGGTCACCTGTCGCCATTCCAGGAGGAGCCCGACGATGGGGTGTTCCTCTCTGAGCGCCTCGAGCGCCTGGGCATCGGTGGAGCGCCCGGTCTTGGTCCGGCGCGAGCTCTTCAGACCTAGCTCGTCATACAGGAGGCCGGCAATCTGAGGCGTCGAACCGGGGCTGAAGACCCGTCCCGCCAACCGGAACATCTCAACCTCGAGCTCAGCGATCTGCACTGTGAGGGCGGCCGAGATGTCGCGGAGCTGCTCCGCGTCGAGGCGGACGCCAAGCCGCTCCATGTCGGCGAGGATCTCTAGGACCGGCAGCTCCAGGTCTCGGAGCAGCTTCCCTGCCCCGAGCTCGCCGAGCCTGGTCTCGAGCCGGGGCCGGATGGCGGCGGCGCAGGCCGCCTCACCGCCGAAGAGCTGGGTCGCCTCGGCGACGGTGAGCTCTGAGGGCAGTCGCCTGGCCGCACCCTTACCCAGGTAGACCTCTCGGTCCGGGGCGGGCGGCCCGTCCCACTCGCGGCAGAGTGCCGCGAGGGTGGGAGTCCGGCTTCGTGAGTCGGCCAGGTAGGCGGCCAGGACGCAGTCGAAGCCCTCGCCCTCCAACCTGACCCCGGCACCCTGAAGCGCCAGGATGGTCTCCTTCAACTGGTAGCTGGACTTCCCAACCTGGCCGTCAGCCAGGAGTTGGAAGAGCGGCTCCAACTCCTGCCACTCCAGACCCTCCTCCTCCCCCAGGCGGGGCACCCGGATCGGGAAGTACCAGCTCTGGTCGGCGCCTGTCGCCGCCGCCAGGCCGACCACGGATCCCCTGCGGGGGGGCCCGTCGACGGCCACCGTCACCGTGAAGGAGCCGACGGCCCGGAGAGCCGCAACCACCTGGGCGAGGTGGCTGGGCTCGGCCACCACCGCGCTCGGGGCTGCCGCTGGCCGACTCGGCTGGGCCGCCCCCGAGGCCGCCCGCGAGCTCGGAAGCCGGGCGACCAGGCTCGGCATTCCCAGTTCCTCGAGGAGGGCGGCGGCCGCCTCGCGGTCGTACTCCTCAAGCCGGCAGCTGGCCAGGTCAAGCTGGACCCCAGGGACCGATTGGACGATGGTCACCAGCTCGCGGCCCAACTCGGCCATCTCCCGGTTGGCGCTGAGGGCGGTGCGGACCCGGCCGGGAGCCATGCCGTCGACAGCCGCCAGCACAGCGTCGAGGGTGCCGTACTCCTGGATCAGGGCGGTCGCCGTCTTCTCTCCGATGCCAGGCACGCCTGGGATGTTGTCGCTGGAATCACCGCGGAGGGCCTTGTAGTCGATCATCCTGATCGGGTCGAAGCCAAACCGCGCGCGGACGGCCGCGACGTCGTAGACGATCGGGTCGGTGCCGCCGCGGCCGCTACTCTGCATCACGGTCGTCTCGTCGACCAGCTGGATCAGATCCATGTCCCCAGAGAGGATCACTGTGTCGCAGCCGGCCTCCCTGGCCTGGCGGGCCAGGGTTCCGAGGACATCGTCGGCCTCGTAGCCGGGAACCATGAGGACGGGGATGTTGAGCCGCTCGGTGATCTGCTGGCAGGCGGGGATCTGGGCCGCCAGCTCCTCCGGGGTGGGCAGCCTGGTCGCCTTGTAGGTCGCCAGCTTGGCGTCGCGGAAGGTCGCCCCGGGAGGGTCGAAGGCGGCGACCGCACAGTCGAAGCCCTGAGTCAAGGCGAACAGCAGCTGGGCCGTGTAGCCGTACATGACCCGGGTCGGCTCACCCCGGCGGTTGGTCATCTCGGGGAGTGCGTGGTAGGCGCGGAAGGCGAGCCCGTGGGAGTCGACTAGAAGCAGACGGGGACGGGCGCCGGGGTCAACCGCCATGGCCCAATTATCGGGACAGCTGCGACCGCGCCCGGGCCGGCCTGAGCGGCCGGAGCGCGCCGACCCCGCCGTAGACTGGAGCCATCTACCGATTCTTGGGAGCGTGGGACAGGGCGGGGTGGGCAGCTACCTCCGGGGCTGATCCTAGCCAGCGGGGGCGGGTGCGCTGATGGCCCGACGCCGAGTCACCCTGCGCGATGTCGCCCGCTCGGCCGGCGTCCATCCGGGAACGGCCTCGCGGGCGCTCAACTCCGAGCGCCGCCACTTGGTGAACGGCGAAACCGCGGCCCGGGTGCTGGAGGCGGCCCAAGCCCTCGAGTTTCGACCGGATCCAGCGGCGCGGAGCCTGAAGACGCGCCGCTCATACACCGTTGGAGTGCTCATTCCCGATCTCAACAACCCCCTGTTTCCGCCAATCGTGAGAGGCATCGAGGACACCCTCACCAGCCAGGGCTACGTCGCTCTGATCGGAAACACGGACAACGACGAGGTCCGTGAGCGGCGGGTCTTCGAGGGCATGCACTCGCGCCACGTCGATGGCTTCATCGTCGCCACGGCGCGGGAGCGGCACCCGCTGCTGGACCAGGCGGCGGCGGAAGAGCTTCCCCTGGTCTTGGTCAATCGCGTCCTCGCCGACAACTCGTTCCCATCGGCATCGGTCGACGACGCGGTCGGCTCCCAGCAGGCGGTCACCCACCTGCGCGAGATCGGGCACCGGCGCCTCGCCCACGTCGCCGGCCCCCAGGACGTCTCGACCGGTCGGGGCCGCCTCCAAGGGTTCGCCGCAGGCATGGGCCAGGCCGGCCTGGTGGTCGACCCCGACCTGGTGGCGGTGGCCCGCGGCTTCTCCCGGGCTGAGGGCCAGCGCTGTTTGAGAGAGATCCTCAGTCGCCGGCGCGACTTCACCGCCGTGGTTGCCGGCAACGACCTGCTCGCCCTGGGCTGTTATGCCGCTCTCGAGGAGGCGGGATTGGCCTGCCCCGAGGACCTCTCGGTGGTGGGCTTCAACGACATGCCCTTCATCGATCAGCTACGGCCACCGCTGACGTCGGTCCACATCCCCCACTACCAGATTGGCGCCGCAGCGGCTGAGCTGATGCTGGCCCGAATTGCCGATCCCCGGGGGCCGGTCGAGTCCCGGCTCCTGGCCCCGGAACTGGTCGTTCGAGGCTCTACGGCGCCGCCCCTAGCTCCGGCATCGGTCGGCTGATCCGGCGGGACGGTTCCCAGCCCCGGTCAGCGCAGCTGCTCCGCCACCCAGTCGGCGGTGCGGTACCGATGCCGGTAGGGGATGTTGGTGCAGACGTGGTTGCCGTCATCGAACATGAGCAGCTCGACTGGTCCGGGCACCTCGCGGGCAAGCCGCTCCGCCTGCTGCCAGGGGATCAGCCGGTCCCGTTTGCCAAAGACAATCTGGATGGGAACCGTGATCCGCTCGGCGATGCCCTCGAGCGAGAATGTGAGCGCCAACTCGCGGGCCTCCTCATCCGAGGCGGATCGGGTCCGCACCCGGAAGGCGGCCCGACTAAGCTCGGGCAGCATCGACCAGCACTCTCCCCAGTTGTAGGGGCCAGCCTGGGCAACACAAGCGCGGACCCTGGGATCGCCAGCAGCCACCCGGGGCCCGTAGTAACCGCCCAGGCTGACCCCCCACACCGCGATCCTCCTCGGGTCCAACTCGGGTATCTGCTCAAGGGCGTCGAGAATGGCAGTCCCGGGGGCCTCCCAATCCGGACGGGCGGGAAGGTCGTACTCGGCCTCCCCCTGGCCCGGTCCGTCGACCGAGAAAGTGGCGATGCCCCGCTCAAGGAACAGTTGCTCAGTTGTCCGGAACTCCTCCTTGGTCGAGTCCAGACCCGGGATCATCACCACCACCGGCTTTGGGGCGTCGCCCGCAGGAGCCCGGAGGATGCCCACCATCTCCGCACCGTCGAAGGGAATCACCACCCTGCGGCCGGGAGGATCGAGGTAGGGAAGCGCCCGATTGAGGCTGCTGACAGCATGTCCATGGGCCACCCGCATCTGCTCGAGATCGTCGACGAACACGAACTTGGCGAAGTGGTAGTAGACCGACGCCTGGGTGAAATGAACCCCCGCACTCCTGAGGCGGCCCTCGGCCTCCGCCTTCTCCCCAAGACCGACGTGCTCTTCCGCCGCCGCGCTCCAAGCCCCGCACCACTCACTC
>DATDII010000049.1:0-13725 GCA_036521135.1 Candidatus Dormiibacterota bacterium
GATGCGGGTGGGCCCGGTCGGAATAGTCAACGGCACCTTCGGCAACCGGCCCCACTGCATCTATCGCGGCTACTGCCTCCAGGGATGCAAGGTCAATGCCAAGGCCAGCCCCTACGTGACCCACCTGCCCGACGCGCTCGCGCACGGGGTCGAGATCCGGACCAACTGCATGGCGCTCCGGGTCGAGCTCGATCGCAGTGGGAGTCGGGCCGTCGGCGTCAGCTACCGCCGAGAGGGCGAGGACGTCGACCGCTGCCAGCGCGCGGCGGTGGTGGCGGTCGCCGGTTACTCGATCGAGTCTCCCCGCCTGCTCCTCAACTCCGCCACGTCGAGGTTTCCCAACGGGCTCTGCAACGACCAGGACCAGGTCGGTCGCTACGTCATGGTCCAGGGCGCCGGGCAGAGTGCCGGCCGTTTCCCGACCGAGATGCGCATGTACAAGGCGCCCCCTCCAGAAGTGTCCTCCGAGCAGTACTACGAGACCGACACCGCTCGCGGCTTTGCCCGCGGCTTCAGCATCCAGACGGTGTCACCGCTGCCGGTCGGCTGGGCTGAGCATGTGCTGGCGGACGGGCACTGGGGCCGGGCGCTGCGCGAGTACATGCGCGACTACAACCACTGGGCGACGATCGGCGTGCTCAACGAACTTCTCCCCCAGGCGGAGAACCGGGTCACCCTCGCCAGCGAGGTCGACCAGTACGGCCAGCCGATCGCCCGCTTCGACTACACCCTCTGCGAGAACGACCGCAAGAACATGGAGTACTCGGACAACCTGCTCAAGGCGATCCTGACCGAGTCAGGGGCACAGGATGTCCTCACCATCCAGCGCTTCGCCCACCTGATCGGTGGCTGCCGGATGGGCACCAGTCCTGACGACAGCGTGGTCAACGCCGACCAGCAGTCGTGGGCCATCCCCAACCTGCTCATCTCCGATGGCAGCGTCTGCCCGACCCAGGGGAGCGCCAACCCGGCGCTGACCATCATGGCCCTCGCCTCTCGCCTGGCGGCCCGGCTCGCGAGCCGGGCCATCGATCTGGAGGTGCACCGGGCGCTGGCGCACAGCGGCACCGCCTGAGGATGGGGCGGCACGGAGGATACCCCGGGCCCACCCGCCCCACCGAGGGAGTTCCCCGGGGCTGGGCTCTGAACCGCCCTGGCATACCGTGAGGGGGTGCCGAGCGAAGGCGGAGCTCTGCTCCAGGCAGGCGTGATCAGGCGGCGCTCGCGTTGAGCTCGAAGCGGGCCAGTTGGCCCCGGCGCCTGCGCACGGCCCTCCCCTACCTGCTGGCGGTCGGGGTGGTGATCGCACTGGTGCTGGCGGTCAACCCGGGGCGCTTTGCCGATGCCGCCGAGCGCTTCGATCCCAGCTTCGCCCCGCTGATCGCCCTACTCTGCCTCGCCTACTACGTGCTCCAGGGAGTCCGCTGGCAGCCCCTCCTGCTCGCGATCGGAGCCAGGATTCGGCTTCGGGACACGGTGATACTCAACCTGGCCGGCCAGTCGGCGGGCCTGCTCCCCGGCGGCGAGCTGGCGCGGGCGGTCCTGGTCAGCGAGGTTGCGGGGGTGCAGGTGGGCGGTGCCATCGCCACCATCACCGTGCAGGAGCTGATCTACACGGTGCTGATCATCGCGGCGGCGGTTCCCGGGTCGCTCCACCACACCATCGCCGCGGTCGGGATCGGCGTGGCCCTGGCGGGAGTGCTTACGGTGACCGCGATCCTCACCGTCGAGCCGGTCTTTGATCGGGTTGTGGCACTGGTACGCCACCTGCCACTGCTGAAGCGCATCGAGCCCGACCTGGTCGAGCTGCAGCGCGACACGGTCGTCCTGCTCCGTCGCTGGGACACGCTCTACTGGTCCGGGATCAGCGCGGTCCAGGCGGTGGGGACGATCACCATGTTCTGGCTCGTGATTCAGGCCGTCTATCCCGGGCACGTCAGCTGGCCGGTGGCCGCCTTTGCCTACGCAGTTGCATCCGTCGCGGGGGTGCTCTCGTTGGGTCCAGGTGGCCTGGGCGGTTTCGAGGCAGCTGGCGTGGGCATGCTCGTCGTCGTCGGCGTCCCCTTCCAGGTGGCGGTCGCAGCCACGGTGCTGCAGCGGGTCGCCGACAAGGGGCTCGGGACACTCTACGGTTCGGTTGCCTACTTCTACGCCCGGGCCCACTACCGGCTGAAGCAGGCCCGGGTGACCCGCCACGGACAGCGTCGGGGACGGCGCCCGCCGCAGCACAAGGCGGCGTCGAGGCAGCGGGCCGCCAGCAGGCGCTAGTCCTCCGCGCTCCCGCAGAGCGATCTGGCGGTGCGCCGCGGCCGGAACACTTGAGCGGCGCCCAAGCCTGGAGCAGGACGAGGCGGACGTTGCGCCGTTGTCGGGTTTTAGCCTGCAAACCAGGCGGTTTGGCGACTTTCGCAGTGGCTCCAGTGGATCCCAATACTCCCTGGGCACTCGAGCCCGGCCCCAGACGCAACACCGACGGTCGTCTGACATCCCGCTGTTACTGGCGCAGCGGTGCCGACCCGTGGAGCGGTCGACTCAGGTGTCGAGCACCGCCGCCATCGCGACCAGGGCCAGGGTCAGGACGGCAATCGTCGCTCGGAGCCCGACCGCGATCCGAGCGCCCGCCCTGATCGCTTGGTCATCCTGGTCCCCGGCGTCGAGTTGGATGGCGGCCTGGCGGAGCCGGCTCATCCGCCGGGCCTGGATCACGCCGACCGCCGTCGTTCCCAGCAGGCCCGCGGCCAGCACCACGGTGGCGGTGAGGGCACCGCTCCAGGGCAGCCCGCGCAAGAGCAGCGCACCGCTGAGCAGGCTGACGGTGAGGGCGCCCCCGGCGACGATGCCGTAGGCCCGACCAATCCCCCGAAACAGGGCCACCCGGGCTGGAGCGGGGAGGACGGCGCCGCTGATGCGGGCGACCACCACGATGGCGACCAGGCCGCCGGTCCAGATCGAGCCGCCAAGGATGAGCAGGGCCGCCAGCAAGGCCCTGGAAGCGTGCAACCCTCCTACCCCGGCGCGCCTAGCTGTTCCCGCCGGCGACGCATGGCTCGCCGACAGCAAGCGCGTGCCAGCACTGGCATCAGCCGCCAGCGCCGAGGCGGGTACCGACGTCGGTCGCCGCGACCAGGTACGCCGGGGCGGGTGCGAGGGCGTCTTCGCGCAGGCACGCCTCGGTGAGCTTGATCGCGTGCGCGTCGCCGCTGGCGACCGCCTGCTCGACCACCGCCGGCACTCCGGCGCTGGCACCGAGCCGCTCGCAGGGCGCCAGTCCGGCCGGAGCCTGCCCGGCTAGGAGCGCCGCCACCGCCTGCCAGGCGTAGGCGAATGCCATGTGCTGGTCGGCCTCTGGGAGGAGCCAGAGCATGCCGCGGACGGCCGCTGGGGCGGTCACGGCGTGGACCAGGCCGATGGGGGCGTGGTCGGCGTTGGCCAAGTACGCCCTGGCCCCGACCTCGGTCAGCCTGGAGAAGGCAAGGGGAACGTCGGAATCGGGGCGGAGCGAGCTCACCATGGCCCCGAATCGCGGCCGGCCCGCGACCGTGAGCATCGCTTCCGAGATCAGGCCGGGGGCATCCTCGGCGGGTGCGGTCCTGGACAGCCCAAGGGCCGCATCCTCCAGATCCGCCCCGCCCACCGGCCTGGGATCGCCAGGCAGCGTACGGTAGCTCGCTGCCCAGTAGGCGAGGGCTCGGGCCAGCTCGTCGAGCCGGGGAGCCGTCTCTGCGCGCTGGAGCGCCCGGAGGGCGTGGAAGGTGCGGATCGGCCCATGGGTGCCGCCCGTCCGCAGACCGGGCAGGAGCCGGGGCAGCCAGCGCTGGGCGGTCGTGACGTACGACTCCTCGCTGAGCTCGGCAGCGAACAGGCTGACCCAGTCGGTCGTCCGGCGCTGGTCGCCGAGCGCCTCGCGCCACCCGCTCCGGTCAATTCTTCCGGTCGCCGCCGGCGCCTCGTCGAGACGCTCCCGGTAGCGGACCGCCCAGGGCAGGGCGGCGGCGGGCTCCCCGAGCTGCACCAGGGCCTCCACCACCATCGGGCCGTGGTTGGAGAGACCGCCGTGAAACTGTGGCCCGGTCCCGGCGAAGCACTCCAGGGACTCGTCGAGCAGGCTCTCGTCTTCCATCGAGTTCTCCGAGTGGGCGGGTTCGCGGCTGGCGCGGTGCCCTAGCTGGTCAGGGGCCGGCGCCGGCGGAGAGGAGGCAGGGTCGGGGGAGGCTCGCGTCGCGGCGGCAGCGTCGCCAGCAGCTCAACCGTGGCCCGGGCGACCTCGGCCACCGCCCGGTCGAAGGCAACCTGGGTTCGGCTCGAGGGCGCGCCCACGCCACTCACCTTGCGAACGAACTGACGAGCCGCCGCCTCGACCTCGGCCTCGGAGGCCTCGGGCTGGAGGCCCCGGAGTGTGGTGATGTTCCGACACATGCACTCGATGCTACGCCGGGCGGCGGCCGAGGCTACCATGCGTCCCTGTCGCCACCCGGCCCCGGAGGATGGACCACGCCGCTCCCGGTCGAACCGCCCGTCTCGCCGATGCTGGCCAAGCTCGCCCGCGAGCTGCCGATCCGAGACGACCTGCTCTACGAGCCAAAGTGGGACGGCTTCCGCTGCATCGTCTTCCGCGACCTGGAGCGCCTGGAGCTGGCGAGCCGGAACGAGCGACCTCTCGATCGTTACTTCCCCGAGCTCGCCGAGCCGCTGCGGCGAGCCCTGCCACCCCGGTGTGTCGTCGACGGGGAGGTCGTGATCGCGGGCCCGCACGGCCTCGACTTCGACGCGCTGCTGCAGCGGATCCATCCGGCCGAGTCCCGGGTCCAGCAGCTGGCGGAGCTGACCCCCGCCTCGTTCGTCGCCTTCGACCTGCTCGCCCTGGCCGACCGCGACCTGCGCGGTCTGCCCTTCGCCGAGCGGCGGACCCTGCTGGAGTCCGCCCTGGCTGACCCCGACCCGCAGGTCCGGGTCACCCCGGCGACGCGTGACCCAGAAGTCGCCAAGGACTGGTTCCACCGCTTTGAGGGAGCCGGCCTGGACGGGGTGGTGGCCAAGCCGGACGGGCTGCCCTACCTAGAGGGCCAGCGGGTGATGCTCAAAGTCAAGCATCAGCGGACGGCCGACTGCGTCGTGGCCGGCTTTCGCTGGCACGCCAACGAGGAGACGGTCGGGTCACTCCTGCTCGGCCTCTACGACCAGACCCTGACCCTGCAGCACGTCGGCGTCACCGCTTCCTTCACGGCCCAGCGCCGAAAGCAGCTGGTGGCCGAGGTTGAGCCCTACCGAGAGGGCGCTGGCGCGTCCCACCCCTGGCTCGGCGGGGGCGGAGTGGAGGCGACCGGAAGGCGCCCTGGGACCCCGAGCCGCTGGACTGGCAAGCGCGACCTCTCCTTCGAGCCGCTGCGGCCGGAGCTTGTCTGCGAGGTCGGCTATGACCACCTTCAGGGCGACCGCTTCCGTCACGGAACCACCTTCCTTCGCTGGCGCCCGGACCGCGCCCCCCTGTCCTGCACCTACCAGCAGCTGGAGGTGACCGTGCCGGCGGAGGTCGCCGAGATCTTCGCCGAGACCAAGGGGCGGGGAAAGCGGCGGGCTGAACTCTAAGGGCGCGCCGGGCCGCCCTGGCGGCCGGTCCAGGACAGGAGCTGATCGGCCGGCCAGGTGTTGATGATCCGGTTCTCCGGGACACCTGCTTCGGCGGCCTGACGGCAGCCGAACTGAAGCCACTCGAGCTGGCCTGGGGCGTGGGCGTCGGTGTCGATCGCCACCAGGCAGCCCTTGTCCAGGGCAAGCTCGAGCAGTTCCCGGGGAGGGTCCTGCCGCTCCGGCCGCGAGTTGATCTCCACTGCGGTACCGGAGGCGGCGCAGGCGGTGAAGACCGGCCCCGGGTCGAAGGTGGACTGCGGCCGCTGCCTACCCTGGAGGAGCCGCCCGGTGCAGTGGCCGAGCACGTCCGTATTGGGATTGCCCACGGCATTGACCATCCGCTCGGTCATCTGCTCCCGCTCCATCCGGAGCTTGGAGTGGACGCTGGCAACGACCAGGTCCAGCTCCTCCAGCAACTCAGGCTCCTGGTCCAGGCTTCCGTCATCGAGGATGTCGACCTCGATCCCGGTCAGGATGCGAAACGGTTGGAGGCGCTGGTTGAGCTGGGCCACCTCGTCGAGCTGCCGCCGCAGGCGCTCGGGCGTGAGGCCCCGGGCCACGGTGAGCCGGGGGCTGTGATCGGTGAGCACCAGGTAGCGGTAGCCGACCTCGATCGCGGCCTCGGCCATCTCCAGGATCGGGCTGCCTCCGTCGGACCAGTCGGAGTGTGTGTGGCAGTCGCCCTGAAGCTGGGAGCGGATGGCTGCGGCACGGCCCTGCACGGGCGGGGCCGACTCCTCCTCCAGGCTCCGGAGGTAGGCCGGGGCGCCGTCGGCGAGGGTCTCGGTGATCACCCGGGCGGTGGTCGCCCCCACCTGGGGCAGCTCGGTGAGCTGGCCCCGGCGGCTGAGCTGGGCCAGGCGCTCGGTCGGGGTCTTCGCGACGACCCGAGCTGCCCGCCGGAAGGCGCGGACCCGGTACATCTCCGCGTTCTGGGCCTCGAGGAGGTAGGCGATCCTGGCCAGGGCTTGGGCCGGCTCCATCACCGCCACGATTGGCCCGGGACTGCGGAGCTGTCAAGTTCGGAGGTGCCTACGGGCCTGAATCGAGGAGGGCCGACCGGGCACGGGCAGGACTGTTTCGGGTGCGCGCGCCGACCAGGCGGCTCAGCCGCCCCCCAGCTCACGCACGGTCTCGATCGTGTCGGCGTCGGCGGGTCCCTTGTCGTCCCGGTAGCGCAGGACCCGGGCGAAGCGCAGGGCAACCCCTCCCGGATACCGCGGCGAAGTCTGGATGCCGTCGAAGGCGACTTCCACCACCAGCTCGGGGTTGACCAGGACCGCGATCCCCCTCCGTCCCACCTCCAGCTCCAGCAGCGCCTGGGTCTGCCAGCGAAGCACCTCGTCGGTCAGCCCCTTGAAGGTCTTGCCCAGCATCACGAAGCCGCCGCTGGGATCCCGAGCACCGAGGTGGAGGTTGGAGAGCAGCCCCTGGCGCCGGCCATGGCCCCACTCGGCGGCCAGCACCACCAGGTCGAGGGTGTGTCTCGGCTTGACCTTGACCCAGCCGTCGCCCCGGCGACCGGCTTGGTAGGCGGATTCGAGCCCCTTGACCAAGACCCCCTCGTGGCCGCGCGCCAGGGCGTCTGCCATGAAGGTCCGCGCCGACTCCTCGCCGGGCTGTAGGAGTCGGGGAACGGCGAGCTCGGAGGGGAGGAGGCGGTCCGCAAGGGCGATGCGCTCACGGAGGGGCAGGTCGATCAGGTCCTGGCCATCGAGGTGGAGCAGGTCGAAGAAGAAGGGACTGAGGGGCACCGTCTCCCGGAGGGCGTCCGGGTCGCCTCTGAAGGCAACCCGGGCCGAGGTCTCCTGGAACGGCCGCGGTCGCCCATTGGGCCGGAGGGCGATCACCTCCCCGTCAAGGATCAGGCGATCCCCGGGGAGCGCCAGCACCTTCTCAACGACCTCTGGCAGGCGCGGCGCGATTGGCTCAAGGGTCCTGGTGAAGACGCTGACCTGGTCGCCGGCCCGATGGACCTGCACCCTGACCCCGTCCAGCTTCCACTCCACCACCGCGGGGCCGACCCGCTCCAGCGCCACCTCGATCGAGGTGGCCGACTTGGCCAGCATCGGCTGGAGCGGGTAGCCGACCCGGAGGCGGAAGCGGTCGAGCCCAACTTCGCCGTCGACGAGGGCCACCGCAGCCACCTCCGCCAGGTCGCCCGCGACCATGGCGGCCCGACGGAGCGCCGGGAGGGTCACCCCTGCCGCCGCCGCGACGGCCTCGGTCACGACCCCCTGGAGGGCCCCTTGGCGAAGCTCGCCGGCAAGCAGCCGCTGGAGGAACGTCTGCTCTGCCGAGCTGGCCTCACTCATCAGCCGGGTAAGCCGCCGCGTCCTCTCCTCGACCGCTCCCGGGCCGGAGACCGCCTCGATCTCGGACAGGGCGACGTCGGTGGCGACCAGTGTCAGGGTCGGGAGCGCAGCTGGGACCCAGGGCCCGGCCAGGCTGGTCCAGGTGATGCCGAGCCGTTTCTGGGGAGGCTCGCCGGTCAGGTACCTGACGGCTATCCGGGCGTCCTCCGGCCCGGCCTGCGCCAGCGTGGTGGCGATGAGGGCGGCCTTCTCCCGGCGCGAGCTGGTGGCGGCAACCGCCAATGAGCAGGAGGCCACGTCTGCGAGCAGCATCTCCTAAGTCTCGCCCTCCTTCGGCGGCGATTGGCGCCCTTGAAGGGGGCCGCCATCTGGCACCATCAGGCGATGCCAGATGAGAAGTCGGCCGCCAACCTGGAAGTCGAGGGTCGCACCGTCGAGATCTCCCACCCGGACAAGGTCTACTTCTCCGAGCGAGGTGAGACCAAGATGGATCTGGTCGAGTACTACCTCGCGGTCGGACCAGGGGTGCTGAAGGGGGTCAGCGAGCGGCCGACGGTGCTGAAGCGGTTTCCCAATGGGGCGGAGGGATCGTTCTTCTTCCAGAAGCGGGTCCCGGCCAACCGACCCGAGTGGCTCGAGACGGTCACCATCCAGTTCCCGAGCGGGCGCAGCGCTGAGGAGCTCTGCCCGGTCGACATGGCCCACGTCATCTGGGCGGTGAACCTGGGCTGCCTGGAGCTCAACCCCTGGCCTGTCCGCCGGGCTGACGTCGACCACCCCGACGAACTCCGAGTGGACCTCGACCCTCAGCCCGGCGTCCCGTTTCAGGCGGTCCGGGACGTGGCCCTGGAGACCCGCCAGGTGCTGGCCGAGCACCACCTGGTCGGATTCCCCAAGACGTCGGGCTCGCGGGGGATCCACATCAACGTGCCGATCCAGCCCCGGTGGGACTTCCTCGAAGTCCGTCGCGCGGCGCTGGCGCTCGCACGGGAGCTGCAGCGCCGGTTACCTGACCAGGCAACGTCGGCATGGTGGAAGGAGGAGCGGGGCCAGCGGGTTCTCGTCGACTACAACCAGAACGCTCGTGATCGCACCGTGGCCTCCGCCTACTCGGTCCGCCCCAAGCCGGCCGCGACCGTCTCCTGCCCACTCAGCTGGGACGAGGTGCCCGATGCGGAGTTGGGGGACTTCACCATCGCCACCGTGCCGGCGCGATTCCGGAAGTTGGGTGATCCCGGCGCTGCCATCGACGACCAGCGGGGCAGCCTGGATTCGCTCCTGGAGCTGGCGGAGAGGGATCAGGCGTCAGGCCTCGGGGACGCGCCCTGGCCACCCCACTTCGCCAAGCAGGCGGGTGAGCCGCGCCGGGTCGCTCCGAGCCGGGCCCGCAAGCAGGCCCCGCCCGACCCGGCCTGAAGAGGTCCGCAGGATGGCCGGGTCAGCGGATCAGACCTCGGCCACGCCCTCGTGGCCCCTCAGCCCGGCCTCCCACTTCGACTCGATCTGACCGTACTTCCAGATCAGCATGGCGCCGGCCCAGGTGACCACGAAGAGTCCCACGATCACAAAGCCGGCGGTGTTGATGTCGAAGCCCGACATGAAGTGCCAGAAGCCACCCTTGAGGTGGAGCTCCTTGGGGAGGAGCCCGAGGATCTCGATCGATCCGATGATGAAGCAGATCGAGACTGACAACCCGGTGATCGCCAGGTTGTAGAAGATCCGGCGCACCGGATGAAAGAAGGCCCATCCATAGGCGACATTCATGAAACAGCCGTCCAGGGTGTCCATCAGGCACATCCCCGCGGCGAACATGATCGGCAGGCACATGATCGCGTACCAAGGCAGCGCGTCTGCGGCCAGGACCGCTGTGGTCGCCAGAAGCACCACCTCGGTCGCCGTGTCGAATCCGAGACCGAAGACGACTCCGACCGGGTACATCTGCCAGGGCTTGGAGATGGCCTTCATCCACTTGCCAAAGAAGCGGTACATAAGCCCCCGGTTGTTGAGCTGCTCTTCGAGCTGTGCCTCGTCGTACTCCCCCTGGCGCATCTTGCGGAACACGCCAACGATTCCGACCAGGATGACAATGTTCAGGACCGCGATCAGGTAGAGGAAGGCGGCCGAGACGATCGTCCCAAAAACTCCGCCGAACTGTTCGAGCCCGGAAGAGTTGTGGGATACGGCGCTGTAGACGGTCTTCTCGGCGACCACCATGCCCACCCCGATCGCCATCACGATGGTGGAATGACCCAGGGAGAAGAAGTAGCCGACGCTGAGCGGCCGCTGGCCGTCGTTCATGAACTTTCGAGTCGTGTTGTCGATGGCGGAGATATGGTCGGCATCAAAGGCGTGGCGCAGTCCCAGGGTGTAGGCGAGGATGCTGAGGCCGATCCCAAACGCCTTGTAGTGGGCCGGCACCACGAAGACGAAGAAGATGCCGAAACCGATGACGTGGAGCCCGATGATGCTGCCGAACATGAGGCGGGCCCGCTGCCACTCCGCATGGCTAAGCGACTGTCGCAAGCGCTGGACCCGGCCCAGCGCTCGGGTGGCGTCGACCGTGGCCATCAGCTCGCTCCTCCGCCCGATTGCGCCGCTCCCACCGGCCTGAGGCGGAGGCTACCATACCTGCACCTAAGTCGCAAGTAACAATGCCTGGCACCTAGGTGCCGGTGGCAGCCTCGGCGGCGGGCCTGACGGAGCCGATGGCGGGCCGGTCTGGCGCGGGCGGCCGGACCAGCAGTATTCGGCCACCGCTCAGGCGGTGGGGTCGAGCCCCCAAGCGCGCGTCAGGTCCTGGAACAACTGGGTGAGGCGGCCCTCCTCCACCTGGTACACGGTCCGGCCCCCAGAGCGGACCCCCACCACCAGACCAGCGGTGCGCAGGCCCCGCAGGTGCGCACTGACGGTGGGCTGAGCCAGGCCGAACCTCTGCGCGAGCTCGCCCACGCTGGTTGGTCGCTTGGAGATGTAAAGGAGGATCGACAGCCTGGTGGGGTCGCCCAGGGTCCGGAGACGGGGCGCCAGCCGCTCAGCGGTCGTCCTCACCTCGACCATCGGGTCGGGGTTGCCATTGAAGCCGATCACCACGTGTCGGGGGAAGTCCCAGAGGCTCCAACTGCCCCCGAAGTAGCCCGGGCAGAGGATGAGGTCGCCATCCTCCCAGGCCTGGGTTACCAGCGAGCCCCACTCAGACCTCTTGCGGCTGACGTGGGTATATGCGGGGACCACGTCGGGCAGCGGCCTGCCCAGTTCGAGCTGATGGGCTACCCGGCGGCAGTCGGCGAGCACTTGGGGCAGCCCCTTCGTCTCCCACTCGCGCTTCATCGGGCGCCAGATCTCGAGGAGCAGGCGGGCGTACCGGCGGCGCAGGTCATCGTCGCGCTGCAGTGCGCTCAGTCGCTCGATGAAGACCGCTCGATCACCGGGAGACTCGGAGCGGAGGCGGAAGCTCGCTGGGTCCCCAGCCGGGGCGGGTAGGTCAAGGAGGAGTTCATCAAGGGTTGGGACCAAGAGTCGGTCGATCGCGTCGGCGATGATCACCAGTTCGCCGGCCCCGCCCGCGATGCCGTCGCCCCAGAACTCTCGGAGCTGCTGGGCGAGCCGCCCGCCCCGCTGGCTACCCATGGCGGCGAATCCGGGCGCGGTCTCGGCACTGGACTCGAGGAGGTGATGAACCACCCAGAGTAGCTCCATCGGAGCTGACGGCTCGACGGCTGGCGCGGTGCCGGCTCTGCCGCTGTCAACAGGTGGCATAGTCATTCGACTATATCACCTCCCACCTTCTGAGACCGATCTCGTACCTCAACGCTTGACAGCCATATCGCCATATGCTAATATCTGCTCATGATCAATGCATACCTCACCGACCACGAGACGCGGCGGCGGCAGGCGGCGAGCGGGCGCGGCTGGCACTGATGGCCCACGAGCTGAAGGCACGGTCGGCGACGGGTGGGTCCGTACTCGCGCGTTGGTCAAGGCGTTCGACACCCAGCGGTCCCCGCCCGAGCAGGCGTCGGGCGCACTCCTCCTGACCAGTGCACCGGGCGCCGGGCCGGTGGCCGGCCCGGCGCATGACTGTTCGCGATTTCCAACAGTTTCACTGGCTAAGGGCTTGCTGAGGCGCCATCGCCAGGGGCTTCGTGCCTTCGCCAGCCCACCTTGCGGGACGGCCCGCCCGCGCCTGGCCGATTTGGTCATCAGCGTGGCACGGCAGGCCGTTTGACGTCAGCTCGGGGTCGGCAGGATCGACCCGGCCTCCTGGATACCCTCGGGTTCTCCCGCCAGACCCTGTCCGGGCAGGGCTAGGTCAACCGGGAGCCCGACCGAGAACAGCGCTGTGACAGTTACCAGAATGACCAGCGCCCAATAGTTGAACTCGGCCCGACCCTGCAGCAGAAAGAAGAGGAACGTGAACCCAGCCGAGGCTATGAGCAGGTCGGCCAGGTCTCGCGGGCGCATCCTGATCAGTGCCAGTACGGCGCCGCCCAGGACCAGGGCGGCTGCCCAGACCGGGATGGCGGGGACCCCGACCCGAACCAGCAAGGCGGACAGATCGAGAACCCCGGGCTGAGCGGGGAACCCCAAGGGCGCCCAGACGATGTCGTGGAGGAAGCGTCCAGGGCCGGTCCAGAGGAGGAATGGCAGGTAGAAGGCGACGGCCGAAACGACCGTCCCGAGGCTAATGTCCCGCCGCATGGATGGAGACCACAGCCAGAGCGGGAACAGCAGGGGTAGGAAGGTGAACTTGACACCGACCGCGATCGCGATGCAGAGGATCCCCCAGACGGGGTGCCGTTCCCGGAGCAGGAGCCAGAGCACGAGCGGAGCGAATCCGAAGAGCTCGGTCCACCCGTTCCAGATCAGCATCGCCAATATCGGTAGCGCCAGGAGCATCGCGGCGGCATTGAAGGGATTGCCCCCAAACAGGACCGAGGTCGGATCGGTTCGAAGTCGCAGACGGTAAAGGCCGACCAGGACGATGACCGCGCACACAAGGCTCACCAGGCGCGAATCGCCAAACCAGGAAGCCGGCGCCGCCAGGAGCACCGCCACAGGTCCATAGACGAATGGAACGTGCAGTTCCCGGTAGGTGGTGGAAGAGTACAGGGCGGTGTACGGGTTCACACCATGGAGCAAGCGCACGCTTCCGCGATTGAGCACCCTCACAACGTCGATGTAGGCATGGCCATAGCTCCAGTCGGCGGTGACACCGAACGCCCAAGCAACCGCCATGGCTGCCAGTGCCAGCGGCCGCATCCGCTTGGGAACTACAGCCGCGGCTATGGCCAGGATGGCCACAGCAATGGCCGGCGCCCAGGTTGCCCACTCGTGGACGAAACCGGCGAGCAGCAGGGCCATGAGCGCCACGGTCCAGATCGACACGGTACCGGCGGGGAGGTTTCGCCACAGGAGCAGTCCCAGCAGCATGAGCCCGGAGATGCCGAGCAGCGCGCCTGTCAATGGTGAGGCGTATCCCCGCGCCAGCGCGTCAGCGGCCGTCAGGGCCAAAATGCTGAGGCTCAACAGGGACGCCCGGGTGATGAAGCGTGGGCCAGACCAGCGGAGGCCCGCGGAAGGGCGCCCCAAGGCTAGCCCGACCTTACGATGGCGGCTGGCCGGGGGAGCGACACGACGTCATCGTAACTGGCATTCCATGTCAGCCATCGGCGCCAATCCAGATCCCGTCCCTCTTGGCGGGCGTCGGCGCCCCTGCCGTCGATGCGCAATCTGCGGATGGACTAGGGCGAACGGTGGTAGCCGAGACCGAGCGGCGAAGCCT
>DATDII010000050.1:0-11033 GCA_036521135.1 Candidatus Dormiibacterota bacterium
ATCGGGGTGATGTAGAACCAGATCAGGGTCGCCAGGTTGACCAGGTAGGTCAGGTCGCGGAGGTAGACGTTGCCGGCCGCCAGCATCAGCCCGAGGCCGAGCGCCAGGGCGAACGTGATCGCCACCAGCACCGGCGCCGCCAGGATCGGCGGCCCCACCCCCTTGTGCGAGAGGAGCATGAAGGGGATGAGCAGGAGGAGGCTGATGGCGTAGTTGACCAGGGCCGCGATGATCGACGAAACACTCAGCAAAACCCAGGGAAAAGCCACCTTGCGGACCAGGGCCGCGTTGGCCACGATGCTGTTCGTCGCCATCACCAGCGCCTGCGAGAAGAAGGTCCAGGCGAGCAGGCCCGAGAGGATGAAGACGGTGGCCGACCCGCCGGGGTAGTGGACCCGCAGGAACTTCCCGAAGATCAGCGAGTAGACCAGCATGAAGATGAGCGGGTTGAGCAGGGTCCAGGCGACGCCCAGGACCGACCCCCGGTAGCGGGACTTGACGTCCCGGCGGACCAGCTCCAGGAGCAGCTCGATCCGACCCGCGATCGGGCCGGCGTGGGGAGCACGCGGACGCTGCGGCTGGCTCCGCTCGGGGAGCACTTCGGTGCTGGCCACTTCGGGCGAGTCTAGCAGGCGCCCGGAATCACTCCTTTGACTTCCAGATCGGAGCCCGTGACTTCAGCTCGTCGATGATGTAGGCGCACGCATCGAGCGCGGGACGGCGGTGGGCCGCCCCCACCAGGACCGCCACCGAGGCGACCCCGGCGGGCACCCGCCCGGTGCGATGGAGGGCCTGGGCCTCGGTGGCGCCGAAGCGCTGGCAGGCCTCGGCGCAGATGGCGGCGAGGACCGGCTCGGCCATCTCGGGGTAGGCCTCATAGACCAGCTCGGGGACGGCATGACCTTGGTCGGGGTCGCGCACCAGGCCGATGAAGGTCGCGATCGCCCCGACCCCGACCCGGGCCATCGCCCGGGTAATCGCCGCCTCGTCGATCGGCTCGGGCCCGACCTTGACCGAGATCGCGGGAGGCTGGTCGCTCGAACCACCTGAGACCGGGGGCAGGAAGGCGAGCTCGTCCCCCGCCTCGATCGGAGTCTCCCACTCGACGTACTCCAGGTTGCGGGCGGGCCGGACCGAGTCCCGCCACGAGGCGAGGCCGTCGAAGCGCTCGCAGAGGCGGCGCCAGCAGGTGTCGAGCGAGTCGTCTCCCTGGAGCTCGAGCTCGAGCTGGTCGGTCCCGGCGAGCTCGCGCAGGGAGGCGAAGAGCCGGACCCGGACGCTCTCGCTGGCCATCTCTGGAGCCTAGCAAGAAGCCCAACCGGCTAGCGTCGAAAGATGTCCCTTGCCGGATCGCGAAGGAGCGGGGCCGAGCCCGACTCGGGGCCGCTCCAGGTCAGCCCCCGGACGATCGCCAGGGGACGTCCGTCGACCTTGCCCATGAGCAGCTCACCCAGCGAGGCGATCTCATCAGCCGAGCCGATCGCGGAGGCGTGGAGCTCGTAGCCCTGGGGGTCGAGGAGACCGCGGTAGTCGCTCAGGGCGGGCATCCCGGCCAGCCCGATGGCGACGTTGACCGAGCCTTCCCGGAAGGGGCGACCGAAGGTGTCCGAGATCACCACCCCGAGCGGTCCCCCCTGGGCCAGGCCCAGCCAGCGGTCCCGGAGCCTGCTCGCCGAGAGGTCGGGGTCGAGCGGAAGGCAGGTGATCGCGTCACCACCGCCGACATTGCTGCGGTCGACGCCGGCGTTGGCGCAGACCAGGCCCTGATGGGTCTCGGTGATGAGCACCCCGGACTCGGCCCGGACCACCCGCCGGCTCTCTTGGAGAACCGCCTCTACCAGTGCCGGCTCCTGGTCCAGGCGGGAGGCCAGGGCCAGCGCCTCCTCGCCCGGGACAAAGCTCGCCAGGGAGTAGACCCGGCCCTCCGCCTTGGAGACCACCTTGTGGGTGACCACGACCACGTCCCAGGGCTCGAGCCCCCCCGCCGCGCTGAGGGCCGCCGCCGCCAGCTGGCCCAGGTCGGCGCCGGCCTCGACCTCGGGAATCCCCGGTACCGCCCAGGCCCGGATCTCCTCGCCCCTTACGACCGGACGCTCCTCCTCCTCCTCAGCGGCCATCGCTCCCTCCCAGCGGGCGCTGGTTGAGGCGAGCGATCTCGTGAGCCCAGGCGAGCACCGGATGGGCGTCGTCGGGAACCGGGCTGGCCGGGCTCAGGTCCTCTATCCGATCCACGTCCCAGCTGAGCCGGGGCAGGTCGAGCAGGCTGACCTCCAGGCCGAGCAAGGCCCCCCTCTGCTGGTGCCGGCGCAGGGAGTCTGGCCCGAACAGGAACGGGTCCTGGTCGGCCGGGTTGAGCAAGAGTCCGTTGGTGCCGGTCCCCCCGAGGTCCGGGATCAGCGCCAGCGAGTTGGGGGCCAGCTGTCCCGCCAGCTCGAGGAGCCGCCTCAGGTCGATAGTCTCCGCCCGGGGCAGGTCGGCCGCGACGGTCACCAGCGTCTTGGCCCCGCGCTCCAGGCACCAGCGCTGGCCGGCGCGGACCGCCTCGCTCTGCCCCTCCCCGGCGTCCCAGATCGTGGTCAGGCCGAGGCGCCCGCAGAGTGTGGCCAGCTCGGGGTCGTCCCCCACCACCACCACCTGCTCGGCCGGCCATGCCTCGGCGGCGCAGCGGACCATCCGCGCGGCGAGGGCCCGGCTCAGCAGCTGGCGAACGTCGGCGGGCAGCCCCGAGGCGAGCCGCTGCTTGGACCCGACCGCACGCTTGACCGGGACGATCAGGAAGCTGGAGGCGCCCATCATCCGGGTCGCCCTGGGGCTGGAGCCTGAAGCGCGGTGGCATCGAGCACCGCCCGGGCCAGGCGCTCGCGACCGGCTTGGTCGGCCATGAGGGTGTCACAGAGGTGAGGCCTGACCCCGAGGGCGGCGACCTCGTCCCGAAGGCCCTGGTCCCGCTCGTCCAGCACCAGATCCGAGATCAGATCGGCATAGAGGGCCGCCACCCCCGAGGCGCTCGCCTGAACCCCGATGCTGGCCAGCATCGCCACCGCCGGTCCCTTGACCGCCTCCCCGGCGACGATCGGGCTGACCGCCACCACCTTGGGCGCGGCTGCCAGCTCGGCCCGCACCCCGGGCACAGCCAGGATCGGCCCGATCGAGATCACCGGATTGCTGGGCGCGAACACCACCAGGTCGGCGGCCCGGATCGCCTCGCGCACCCCCGGGGCCGGCTTCGCCCGCTCGACGCCCCGGAACTCGATCCGAAGGATCTGCGGCTGGCAGGCCTCCCGGACCAGGTACTCCTGCAGGTGGAGATCGCGGCCGTCCTTGGTGATCACCCTGGTGACCACCGCCTGGTCGGTCATCGGGAGCAGGGTGAAGGGAAGATCGAGCTGGCGGGCGAGCCGGGCGGTCACCTCAGAGAGAGGCCGTCCCCGACGGAGCTGCTCGGTGCGCCAGACATGGGTCGCCAGGTCGCGGTCTCCGAGCTGAAACCAGGTGTCGGCTCCGAGGCGGCGGAATTGCTCGGCCGCCGCCCAGGTCTCGCCGCGCAGGCCCCAGCCCCGCTCCCAGTCCCCAAGCCCGGCGAGGGAGTAGCAGACGGTGTCGAGGTCGGGGCTGACGTGGAGGCCGTGGGCCTGGAAGTCGTCCCCGGTGTTGCCGATCACGGTCAGGTCGATCTCGCCGGCAACCGCCACCAGGCCGGCCAGGAAGCGGGCGGCACCGACCCCCCCGGCGAGGACGACCACCCGCGGGATCCCTGGGTCGGGAGCCCGGCGCCGGCGGTCGCCCGGGCTCCCCGATCCCCGCTGGATCAACGCTTGGGCCCGACCCCGGACGGCCCGGGCAGGGCGCGACCGGCCGCCATCAGCGGGTCAGGCGACCACCAGCGCCCGGAAGGTGAGCCCGGCGAAGAGGAGCGAGCCCAGGCCGAGGTAGATCGCCTCGTGGCGCCCCTGGCTCCTCGCGCTCAGTCCCCAGGCGACCGGGAGGATGGCGGCGCTCAGGGCGCCGTACATGACGTGGAGGAAGAGGTTGCTGGGTCGATGGCCCTCGGCCAGCAGCAGCAGGCCGAGGATGTCCTGGATCAGGACCAGGGCCCAGCAGAGGATCAGGAAGGCGCGCACCCCGCCTGAAGGACCGCCCTGGCGGCGCAGGTCGATGAAGCACCAGAGGGCGCCCACCAGCCCGAGCAGGATGAGGACGATCGCGAACTTCTGGTGGAGGGTGAAGATCAAGCCGGGCGCACCCGGTCCCGATCAGCTCAGCCGGCGCTACAGGACTTGGCGGTTCCCGCCCCGTCCCCGGCGTCGAAGGAGGAACCGCAGGAGCAGGTCTTGACGGCGTTGGGGTTGTGCACGGTGAAGCCGCCGCCCATCAGGCTGTCGACGTAGTCGATCTCTGCCCCTTCGAGGTAGGTGGCGCTGTAGGGGTCGACGAAGACCTTGACCCCGCTGTGCTCGACCACCTCGTCGTCGTCCGCCGGCTGGTCGTCGAAGCCCATGCCGTAGCTGAATCCCGAGCAGCCGCCCGGGCTGACGTAGACGCGCAGCCCCATGGTCGGGTGCTCCTGCTCGTCGAGGAGGGTCTTCAGTTGTGAGAGGGCCTGGTCGGAGACGGTGATCATGGGTGGTTCCCTTTGTCGCGGTGTTGGTCCGCCAGATCCATCGTACCCGATCTGGCGCCGCCTAGTCGGCAGCCGTCCAAACGGAGCCTGGACGGTGGCTCAGGGCAGGGCTTGGGAACTCAATTTCGAACAGCCGGTTGGAGCGCACCTGCTGTCCTAGACCTTGCGGTACCGCGGCTTCCAGCAGCCGTCCTCGGTGCGCTCGAAGTCCTGGAAGACTCCCGGGGCCTCGGCGACCATGATCTCGCCGATCCGGCCGAAGATGAGCCGGAGCTCCTCCTCGGCACCAGGGTCGGTGCGCATCTCGACCACGTGGCGCAGGGTGCGCAAGTTCATGGTCATGATCAGGTCGGTGCTGAGCCCGATCGGGGCGAGCCGGCGGAGCGCCGAGGTGACCTCCTTCTTGACGTGGAAGGGGATCCCCTGCTCGTCTAGCTGGAGCGCCTTGGCCGCGCTCAACTGGAACTCCTCCAGCCGCTCCACCAGCTCGACCACCTGGTGGCGCAGCGGCTCCAGGGCGGGTGGCACCCGGAAACCGAGGTCGACGAGCCGGACGTAGCGCAGGCTCTCCTGGCTGAAGGCGGCCCCGGCCCGGTGGCGGACGATCTCATGGGTGGCGACCCGGCTCACGTTGTGGAGCGCGAAGGTGTAGCTGGCATGCTCGAGCACGCTGCCGTGGGCGCTGCTCAAGATGTTCTCCAGGTAGGTCCGGGGGTCGGAGCGCACCCGGGTCACGTTGGGGTTCAGGCCCGGCTCCCAGCTGCGGTAGCAGGCCCGGCCCGCGAACTCGACCAGGAGCTCGCCCGGGTTGGGGTCGCCCCCGGTCTCGCTCAGGCGGCGGTCGAGCCAGCCCTGGCCCCCCACCTCGGCCAGGTACTGGCCCATCGCCTCCAGGTCCAGGGCCGGGCGGGCGATCAGGAATATGGCCGGGCTGGTCTCATCCATGGAGGGCGCCCCAGCCTGGGGGCGGAGCGCTCAGCCGAGCGACTCCAGCATCTCCGCCACCTCGGTCCGCACGCAGGTGAAGCTGGGCACGTCCCGGGCGGTGTAGGAGGAAGCCTCGGTGTCGCGGAGCACCTGGACGCAGTCGAGGAAGTCGGCGGCGCTGTCGGTCTCGAAGGCGACCACGAACTCCTGGTCGTCGAGGCCGAAGGAATAGGTGGTGTTGATCTTGACGCTTGGGAACTGGTGGCCGATGCGGATGTGCTCCTCCATCATCCGCTGCCGCTCCGCCGCTGCCAGGGCCCACCAGGCCCGGGTCTTGACGAAGGGGTAGACGAAGAGGAAACGGCGGCTGCCCGGGGCCAGCACCAGCCGGTCCCGGCCCCCGCCGCTGTTGGGATGGTCGACGTCGACGTAGATCGAGCGCTTGGTCATTGAGGTGTAGCTGTGGGTGCAGCCGAGGTACCCCGCCAGCGCGGTTCGGTTGATGTCGGCAAAGAGGGCCTGGAGCCGCCCCGACTCCTCGCTCACCGCCCAGATCATGAAGTCGACGTCACCCCGGGTGCCGACCAGGCTGTAGCTCCGCACCAGCATCAGGGCCGCGTGCTTCTCGAGGACGGCGGCCAGCTCCTGGCGCTGGCTCGCCTTCTGCGCCGGCGCCAGGCGGCGCCACTCGGGCATGACCTGGTAGAAGGCAAAGCGGACCAGCTGGCGCGCCCCGGGCTTGGTCGCGTCCCGGACCCGCACCGGGCCTACCTGGGGCCGGGTGGCCCTTTGCACGGCGGTCGTTTCGGTCATCGTGAATTCCTTCCCTTGAGGATCCTAGCGCACCCCCTCGCTCGAGGCCGGGACGGTGTGGCCGCAGTCGCCGCACACGTAGACGCGGCCCCGCCGGGTCACCGAGCGCCCGCCGTTTAGCACCACCGCCTGCTCCGGGCCGTCGACCAGGCGCCACCCGGCCGACCGCTGCCGGCAATGATCGCAGGTGTCCGGGGGCGGGTTGTAGAGCATCAGCCGCCCACCTGGCCCAGGAAGCGGAGCGCGGCCAGGGTCATCACCTCGACGCCGACCGCCAGACATGCCTCGTCGATGTCGAAGTCGGGATGGTGGTGGGGCGCGGCGATGCCGCTCGCCTGATTGCCCGCCCCGAGCAGGAAATAGCAGCCGGGGACCTCCTCGAGGAAGCGGCCGACATCGTCCCCGACCGTCAGCGGCTCGGGCTCGACCAGCTGAAGGGAAGGGGAGCTCCTGACCGCCTCCCGCACCAGCTCGACCATCTCGTGGTCGGAGACGACCGGGGGACAGCCCGCGCCCCTGGTCATCTCGGCGCTCGCCCCGAAGGCCTGGGCGATGCCCTTGGCGACCTCGCCGATCCGGCGCAGCAGGCGTTCCCGATCCTCGCCGCTGAAGGCGCGGACCGTGCCGGTCAGGCGCGCCGTCTCCGGGATCACGTTGAAGGCCTGCCCAGCGGTCACCGTCCCGATCGTGACCACCGTCGATGCGTGGGGGGAGGTCTCCCTCGAGACCAGGGTCTGGAGCGCGAGCACGATGAGGCTCGCAATCGGGATCGGGTCCAGGGCCTGGTGGGGCAGGGCTCCGTGGCCGCCCCGGCCCTGAATCTCGAGGGCGAACTCATCGGCGGAGGCGAAGATGGCGCCATCGCGGACGCCGACCCGCCCCACCTGCTCACCGCTCCAGAGGTGGAGCCCGAGGGCGGCCTCCGCCCGCGGTCCCTCGAGCACCCCCTCCGCGATCATCCGGTCGGCTCCGCCCGCCGTCTCCTCGGCCGGCTGGAAGATGAACCGGGCCGTGCCCCCGAACTGGTCTTGGTGCCGCGCCAGGAGCTCGGCCGTCGCCAGGGCGATGGCCACGTGGCCGTCGTGGCCACAGGCGTGCATCACCCCCGCCGCCTCCGAGCGGTAGGGTCGCTCCCCACCCCGCTCCTGGATCGGGAGGGCGTCGGTGTCGGCCCGCAGGAGCAGGACCCGCTCCCCCTCCGCCGTCCCCCCGACGTCGACCCGGACCGCCGTCTCCTCCAGCATCAGGATCGGGCTCAGCCCGAGCCGGCGCAGTCGGTCGGCGATGAAGCGGGCCGTACCCCGCTCCTGGCCCGAGAGCTCCGGGTGGCGATGGAGGTGGCGCCGGTCCTGGACCAGCTGCGGCCCCAGCGCCAGGGACTCCTCGCGGACGTCGAAGCCGGTCACGGCTGCCCTCCTGCTCGGGACGGTTTGGCGGTTGCCGAGCGCAGCCAGCGCTGAAGAGTCTCCGCCAGGTGGCTGTTGGCGACGCAGCGGGTGGCGCCCGCCGCCCGGGCCCGGGGGCTGAGCTCGGCCATCTCAGTATGGGGGCCGAAGCAGATGATCTCCAGGCCGGCGCCGCCCCCCATGGAGAGCCCGGCGATCCGCTCCTCCGGGCGCCGGTTGAGGTCGACCAGGAGCAGGACGAGCCCGTCAGGGAGGGCGCCCAGACGGACCGTGACCAGGTCCGCCTGACCCTCCAGGCCGGCCACCACCCGCGAGCGGAAGAGGAGGTCGTCGGTTACCAGGCCGACCAGGGGCCTGGACGGTTCAGACGAGCTCAATCGGGTCTCCCTCAGCCACCGAACCGGGAGCCAGCACCCGGCAATAGACGCCGACGATCTCGTCGTGGGCCTGGACCACCTGGCGCAGGAGCTGGGGCCAGTTGGCCCAGGTGTCGGGGTCACGGGTGGTTATCGAGCAGCGGGGGCACGGCTGCGTCACCTGGAGCGCCAGCGACCGCCCGCATCGGATCTCCCGCCCGATTAGCTCCGGCTCCAGGTGGGGGTCGGCGCCGGGGCCGTCCAGATATAGGTTGGCCCGGAAGCGCCGGGGGTCGACGTTGGCCCCCAGTTCCTCCGACAGCCGCGCCACCGTGGCGAGGAACACCAGCAGGATCGGTGAGTCGTCAAACGCCCCCGCCTCGACCGGGCGCAGCTCCAGCTGGCGCCGGCAGACCAGACCGAGGCTCCGCTCCACCACCTCGGAGTCCCACGCGGCGGGGTCGAGCTCGGGGCCCTTGACCTGGACCGCGCCCGAGTCGAGGCTGGCGCGGAAGCGCAGGAGCCCGGGAACGTCCCGACCGCTGAGAGGCTTTGGCTTGGGATTGGGTGCGAGCTCGAAGACCGCCAGCCGGCGGTCGCCAACGACGCCCCGGTCCCCGACCTCGGCAGAGGCGATCCGCTCACCGGCCATCGACATGACTGGATAGCGCCAGAGCTGAGCGACCTCCATCCGGCTAAGGCTAGCGAGCGCCGGGTGCGTTTCCGGCCAGAGCTACAATCGGGCGGTGAGCCCCCGAGTTCTCGCCACTCGAGATGCCGTCGACGAGATCAAGGCCTGGCAGGAGCGCGATGCCAAGCCCGACACCGTCTTCCGGATCGACGTCCGGCTCGGGGGCTGTCGCGGCTTCAAGCTCTTCTTCGATCTGGAGGACACGGCCCAGTCCGACGACGTCCTGACCGTCTTCGACGGGGTCAGGGTGGTGGTCCAGGAGGACGGTCTCCCGCTGATCGACGGCTCCGTTCTCGACTTCGAGGACAGCTACCGGGGCCGGGGCTTCCGGCTGGCCAACCCCAACGCCCGCAACGCCTGCGGCTGCGGCACCTCGTTCATGGCCGATTATCCGGGCGGCGGCTCGAGCAGCCTGGACGGGGGCGAGGACCAGATCGTCGCCGGCGCCGGCTGACCCCCTAGCCGCCCCCGGGGTTGAGCCCGCCGCTGGGCAGGTGGCGCGAGACGATCCGCCAGGCTCGGACCAGCTTCTGGCGGGTCTCCCAGCCGGGCCTGGGAGCGTAGAGCGTCCCCAGGACAATCCCGATGAGGATGCCCCGCCTCACGCCCTTGGCGTAGCGCCGGGCCGGAATCACGATCTCCTCGTCGACCGCGTCGGTGAAGGCGCGGATCCGTTCCTGCGGCGTCCGCTCGTCCTCCGCCATCAGTTGTTGCTGTCGAATCCCGGCACCGCCGGCGCCACCGTCCGGTCGGCCCGGCCCGCCAGCTCGACGAAGCGTTCGGTCGCCCCCTGGGCCACCGGCTGGACCGCGCGGGCGACGTCGCCTGCGGTCTGGGTCGCGCGACCGAGCGCCGGCTGGGCGACCTGCCAGCCCTGCTGGACCTTCTCTGCGATCCGCTGCGAGCGGGCCCTGGTCTCGTTCATCGACTGGGCCAGCCGCTGCCGGGTCTCGCGCCCGGGTCTAGGCGCCGTGAGAACGCCGATCGCCAGACCGATGGCCAGGCCGTGACCCAGCCCCTTGGCATATCCCATCGCCAAACCTCCCTGACCGGCTGCTGCCCCACTATCAAACCACGAAGGCGCGCGACCTGAGCTGCTTCTGTTCGCCCTAGCCGGTCGGGGTCAGGGGATGGGTCGGCGGCGGTCGTCGGTCTCGACCACGCCCGTGCCGTGGGTGCAGACCCGGTCCGCCCAGCCGAGGTAGTTCTGAACGATGCGGACCGCCGAGGGGACCATCGAGCGCCGGCGGGCCTCGGCGGTGTCGGCGTGAACCGACAGAGCCTCATGCACCGCCACGACGTGACGCGAGAACACGTCGTGAGCGATGCGGGCTTCGCTGAGGGGTGTCCAGAGCTCCTGAGGAAAACCCAGCGCGCGCATCGCGCGCTGGGCATCTCTCACATCAAAGAGGCACGTCTTCCGCCGCCCATCGTGCAGGAAGCCGCACTGCCAGGGGTCGTAGAGCGAGTTGCGGGCAGCGGGCAGGTCTGGATGGAGCCGACGAAAAGGGCGCTGGACCGGCGGCTTGCCGACGGCCTGCGCAACCATCAGGCGGCGCGGACGCGCCCTGCCCGAGGCCCCCTCGTGCTCGCCTCGATCTCGAACTCCACCTGCGAACCCCTGGTCAGGGACTCGAAGGCTCCGCCTTCCACGCTGGAACGATGGAAGAAGTACTCGACTCCGTCCTCGGCGGCCAAGAATCCGAATCCACGCTCGTTGATCGACTTGATTGTTCCGATCGGCATCTGCAATCTCCCGTGCCGCAGCGCGGCCCACCTCGCGAGCCTTATCGATCGGCCGGCTCGCGAGGTTAGCGGCGGCGAACGGTCCATCACAAACGGCGAAGGACATTCTCAGAATACCACAGGCCGCCGAATCCGGCGTCGACCGCCTTGGAGCTCCACCGACCGGGCACCGCCCCCTCCCCTTGGACCCGGCCCGCCGCGCTGTCGGCCCCCCGATTTGCCCGGACTAGGATGCGCTCATGGCAGGTGAGCAGGAAGTTCCGGAGGCGGAGGTGGACCCGAAGCCTGTGCCTCGCGCCTCGAGCACCGCGCCCGGCCGTCGGCGCCCCCCAGCCCGCCGCCCAAGCGCGCCCGGGGTGGGACTGGCCTTCGACACGGCGGCGAGCGCGCTCACGGCCCAGATGGGTGATGTCGATGGGCTCAACACCAGGTTGGGCGGGATTCTGGCGGGCGCACTGGCCGCGGCCGGGATC
>DATDII010000051.1:0-9367 GCA_036521135.1 Candidatus Dormiibacterota bacterium
AGGACCAGCTCGTCCCCAAGCTCGGTCAGGCGCAGGCCCAGCTCGCGGTGGATCGGGCTCAGGTCGATGACCCCCTGCAGCTGGGCGACCCGGTCCGGGCTCAAGCGCCCACCTGGACCAGCACCTTGCCGAAGGCCTCCCGGTCCTCGACCCGGGCCAGCGCCTGGCGAACCTCGCTGAGGGGCCAGACCGAGTCGATGACCGGGCTCAGCGAGCCCCCAGCGACCAGGTCGCGGAGCGTGTCCAGGTCCTCTCGCTGCCAGCCGTCCGAGCCGAGCAGGTTGAGCTCCCGGACCCAGAGGTAGCGGAGGTCCAGGCTCGCCTCACTGCCGCTGCTGGCGCCGCAGCAGACGATCCGTCCCCCGGGCCTGGTGCAGCGGATCGTGCCCGCCAGGGTGTCCTTGCCGATGTAGTCGACGACCAGGTCGGCGCCGACCTTCCCGGTGAGCTGCCAGACCCTGGCGCTGAAGTTGTCCTTCGTCGTGTCGACCGTCTCAACGGCCCCGAGCTCCTGGATCCGCTCCAGCTTGGCCTTGGAGGAGGAGCACGCGATCACCCGGGCTCCCGCCAGCTTGGCGAGCTGGATGCAGGCGACGCCGACGCCACCGGCCGCGCCCAGGACCACGATCGTCTCGCCCGCCTGGATCCTTCCCCGGGGGTGGAGCATCCGGTGGGCGGTGCCGTAGGCGATCGGCAGGGCGGCGTAGGCCTCAGGGCTTGCCGAGTCCCGGCCCAGCACCAGGGCGTTGGCGGCGGGTACGGCGACGTACTCGGCCAGGCCGCCCGGGCGGGACTCGCCCAGGGCCTGGCCCTCGATCAGCGGGTCGACCAGGACCAGCTCGCCGACCAGCTTCTCGCCCTCCTCCCCGACGCCGGCGACGACGGTGCCGACCACGTCGCCCCCGCTGATGTGGGGAAGGCTGACGTGGATGCCGGGGACGCCCCGGCGGACGAAGAAGTCGAGGGCGTTGAGGGCGCAGTAGCGGACCTTGACCAGGACCTCGCCCGGGCTAGGCGTCGGCCGCTCGACCTGGCGGTGCTCCAGCACCTCGGGGCCGCCGTGGCGGTCGAAGACCGCGGCCCACATCGAGCCGCTCACGGGGCAGCGGCCAGGTGCTGCGCCAGCACCGACATCCCGGTCAGCGCAGCACCAGTGGACCGGCCGCGGTCCGGATGTGGGCCGTCAGCGAGGGCTCCTCCGCTCCGGCCACGACCGCGGAGACCCCCAGGCTCTCGAGCACCTTTCGCAGCCGGTCTGGTTCTGGGTCGTCGAGCCGGAGTTCGGCCAGCTCAAGCCCGGAGGGGGCAGTCTCGCTCGGGTGGGGGGAGTCGCCCCAGTCGATCAGGAATGGGTAGGCGCCCACCTCCTCCATGGGTAGTAGCGTGAGCCGCCAGCGGAGCCTCACGCCATCCGGCCGGATCCGCTCCATCTCCTCGATCCGGCCCGGGTCCCAGCCTTGCTCACGCATCAGCTCGGCCGACCGTTCGATCTCTTCGGTGCGGACGGCCCAGCCGACCAGCTTCGGCTCGGCCAGCTGGTCCAGACCGTAGGCCAGGGGAACCCAGTCCGCCGCCTCGGGGTCGGGGCCGAGGAGCTCGAGGTAGCGGGACATACCCAGGCCGAGGAGCGCGTTGGCCGTGCCCCGGCCCAGGTGGCGGCCGCCCCTGGTCGGGCGCACACCGGTACGCCCGACCAGGTCGCTGATCGCCAGCTCCAAATCGCCGACGCCGTAGATCAGGTGATCTAGCTCGCAGCCCACTGGGAGGCTACCCGAGAGACCACTCGTCCGGGTAGATGTTGCCGATCGGGTCCTGGGGCTGGGTCCCGCGGAGGCTGTCCTTGATCACCGAGAGCTGGTAGTCGAAGCCGGGCATCCAGAGCACGGGCAGGTCGTGGGCGAAGTAGTTGTCGGCGCTGATCACCGGCTGGACGCCGTCCTGGGTCGTCTCGGCCTCGATCAGCTGGTTCGCCTTGGTGTTGTTGTAGCCACCGGCGTTGCCCCCAGCCCCGGTGCCGAAGATCTCGTCCGCGGTCGGAAGGTAGTCCGGGTCCCAGGACCAGCCTGCCCACATGTCGATGTCCCAGGAGCAGCCCGACCCGGTGCTCGCGTCGCAGGAGAATGCGTTCGCCTCCACGCTGTTGAAGGGCTCCTCGGCGGGGACCAGCTTGATCCCGACCTCGGCCGCGTCCGACTGGAGTGACTCGATCTCATCGGTGAACCCGGTGTTGCCCGAGGTGTAGAGGAACTTGAAGCTGAGGGCCGCGCCCTGGGCGATGTTGGCGCCGCACTCGTTGGCCGCTGTCCCCGGCCGCTGGCAGGTTGCCGCCGCACTGCTGCTGACCGCCCAGCCGTGCTCCTTGAGCAGCTTGCGGGCGTTGGCGATCGAGAAGCTGTAGGACGAGGACTTCTCGCTCGGGCTGATGTAGGGGTTCTTGGGCGAGATCGGCACCGGTCCGTAGGTGGGCACGGCGTACCCGTGCCAGACGTCCTTGACGTCCTGGGGCTGGTTGAGCAGCTCCTGGAGCGCCTGGCGGACGTAGAGCTGCTTGAAGATCGGGCCCGCGGTGGGGTTGGTGAAGTTGTAGACGGCGTAGGCGGTCGCCCAGAGCGGCCAGGCGACGACCTGGTAGCCCCTCGACTTGAAGTAGCTCGCCTGGCTGTAGGCGTTGGGCGGGAGGTAGCCGTAGTCGACCCGTCCGCTCCTCAGCGCGTTGAGCTCGGACGCCCCCGAGGTGAAGGGGAGCTCCTCCAGGCCCGCCAGCTTGGGCTTTGGCGAGCCGGAGTAGGCCTTGTTGGGGACCAGCTCCAGGTACTGGGTGGTGGGGTCGAAGGTCTTGAGGTGCCAGGGCCCGTCCACCACCTGCCAGAGGGGGTTGGTCTGGTAGGTGGCCAGCTTGGTCGACTGGCCGTTGAGGTAGTTGTAGACGTTGGTGGCGCCGCTGGTGGTCATGTCGTAGTCACCGACGCTGCCCCCGGTCGAGGTCTTGTCCCAGGCCTGCTGGGGAATCGGGGTGATCTGGCTCAGCTCGTTGTTGAGCAGCCAGAGCGGGTTGTACTTGGCGTTGAAGGTGAGCACCACGGTGGACGCGTTGGGATAGCTCTGGCTGACCACGTTGTCGGGGAACTCCCCTGGGACATAGCCGTACCAGTCGTCCTTGTTGGCGGCCAGCTCGTTCATCCAGAACTCGACGTCGCGGCTGGTCACCGGGGTGCCGTCCGACCAGGAGTAGTGCTTGAGGTGGATGGTCACCGTCTTGCCGTCGTTGGAGTACTGGGGGGCGGAGGCCAGGCTGCGCTGGTAGTTGACGACGTCGGTGCCGTTCTTGCCGAACCAGTAGAGGGGCAGGAACATCAGCATCTGGAACTCGTTGTCGTCAACCGGACCCGCCCCGGCCAGGCTCTGGAGCGGAAAGATGTAGGTCGAGGTCTCGGCGCCGGGCAGGGCGAAGGTGGCGATGCCCCCGGTCTTCGCCTTGGACTTGGCCGAGGCCACGGCCGGGCCCGCGGTCATGGCGACCAGCGCCGCCAGCCCGCAGAGGACGGTGACCGCACGGGTTGAGAGTCGCGCTTGCCTAGGCATTGCCGGTTGACCTCCTATCCCTCGATTGTTCATCGGGACCGTCTGGACCCGGCGAGCCCTCGTCGTCCGCCCCCCCGCCGTCCTCGGACCCTGGGCCAGCGAAGAGCGCCGCCACCTGCTGACGGTCGAGCTTGCCGGTGCTGCCCAGGGGCAGCGCTGTCAGGAAGAGGATCCGGCGCGGGTGGGCGTAGGCGGGACCGTGCTCGAAGAAGTACTGCTTCAGAGTGACCTCGTCGAGCATACCCGGTTGACTGGTGACAACAGCCGCCACCGGGACCGTGCCCTTGACCGGGTGGGGCACGCCGACCACGGCGCAGTCGCGGACCAGCTCGTTCTCGAGCAGGATCGCCTCCACCTCCTTGGGGTAGACGTTCTCCCCGCCGACGTTGAGGAGGTCGTCCTTGCGGCCAAGAAAGTAGTGGTAGTCGTCCTCGTCCCGCCGGACCAGGTCGCCGGTAGCGAGCCAGCCGTCCCGGATCCGCTCCCTGGTCAGCTCGGGCAGGTTGTGGTAGCCGAGGGCGACCCCCGGGTTGCGTACCCAGAGCTCGCCCACCTCCCCGACCGGGACCTCCACCGCCTGGTCCTCGCGGCTGACGATCCTTGCCTCGCAGCCGGGCAGCGGTGGTCCCAGGCTGCTCGGCTTGCGGATCCCGAAGCGGGGGGAGACGAAGACGTCCGGGCCGCCCTCGGTCAGGCCGTAGCCGTTCATCAGCGGGATCCCGAAGCGTCCCTCGAACTCCTCGACCAGGTCCGCTGGGACGTCGGCCGAGCCGATGGTCGCGAAGCGGAGCGAGCTCAGGTCGTAGCGGTCGAGCCCGGGGTGGGCCAGGAGGAGCCGGAACATGGCCGGGACGCCGCCGAAGTAGGTGCAGCGGTGGCGCTCGATGTTGCGCAGGGTCTCCTCGACGTCGAACTGGGGCAGGATCACGACCGAGCCGCCCGCGATCAGGAAGACCTTGAGGGTCACCCCGGCGTTCTTGTGGTAGAGGGGGGCCGAGACCAGGGCCCGGTCGGTCTCATCGATCATCTCCCACTTGCGGACGACGTCGGCGCACCAGAGCTGACCCCGGTGGCCGAGGAGGACCCCCTTGGGCCGCCCGGTCGAGCCCGAGGTGTAGGGCTGGAAGCAGACCTGGTCCGGGTCGAAGGGGAGGCGGGGGAAGGCGGGGCTGAGCCCGGCCCAGTCGCTAGGCCCGGAGACGAAGGCGCCCGCCCCGGCCAGGGTCTCCGCTCGCTCGAGCGCGGAGGGGGCGGCCAGCAGGGCGACCGCGGCCGAGTCCTGGAGGACGTACTTGAGCGCCTCGTCACCGAGCTTGACGTTGAGCGGGACCGCCACCGCTCCCGAGCGCATCGTCCCCAGCACGGCCTCGACGTAGGTCGCCTCGTTGGGCCAGAGGAGGGCCACCCTCTGGCCCGGCCGAACCCCGCGCGCCTGGAGATGGCCGGCGACCCGGTTGGCTCGGGCGTCGAGCTCGAGGTAGGTGAGGCTGAGCCCGTCCTCGATCACCGCCAGGCGCTCGCCGTGGAGGCGGACGGCGTCATCGGTGATATAGCCGAGGTGGGTGATCTGGGTCAAGGGCTGAGGGGATCGATGTGCCGGGACAGGGGGTCACCGCCGGAACCCGGGCGACCTCGCGCTGTCGTCTCGATCTCACCCCTCCCGATTGAACCTGTCTCGACTTCAGTGTAGATTGTCGACTGCGGGCTCCGATCGGCCAAGGATCGCTTCCTAGGAGTCGGCGAAGTGGCGCAGGGCCGCCAGGTCGCGGACGCTGATGTGCCGGCCGGAGACCTCGATCCAGCCCCGGCGCTCGAGCGTTCGCAGGGCCGCGTTCACGCTCTGCCTGGTCCCCCCGATCCGGGCCCCGAGCTGGCTCTGGGTCTCGGCCAGCTCGAGCTCGGGTGAGCTGTCCGCCTGGAACTCCTTGGCGAGGAGCTTGGCCACCCGGCGGGGCACGTCGAGGAAGACCAGGTCCGCCGTGACCCCGGTGAGCCGGCGGAGGTGGCCGGCCATCTCGGTGAGCAGGTCCCGGGCCACCTGGGGCCGGCGTTCGACCAGGGCCAGGAGCTCGCGCGCCGGAAGCTGGACCACGGTGCTGTCCGAGAGCGCCTCGACCGCGGCCGAGCGGACCCCGCCGTCGAAGCAGCCGATCTCCCCGAGCGAGTCGCCCGGCCCGATCACCGAGAGCACCAGCTCGCCACCCTCAGGCGAGGTCACCAGGACCCGGAGCCGCCCCGAGGCGACCACCAGCAGGAAGTCGGCGGGGTCCCCCTCGGCGAAGAGGATCTGGCCCCGCCGGACCTGGCGGACCCGGCAGGAGCCGCCAAGCTCCTCGAGGTCCTCCTCGGAGAGCCCAGCCAGGACCGGGGTCGCCTTGAGGAGCCGACCTACCTGCGCTGGTTCCACCCCAGCCCCCTTCTCAGCAGCCGAACCAGCGGATTATGGCGACTCGGGTCGTGCCCGGACCCAGAGCCGTTGAGGGCACGATCGGCCCTGGGCGCACTCAGCGTGCCCCCCCCGAAGCGGGACAGAGGAGGCCGCCCATGCCAACGGCGGTGGGGCCAGCAACACCCTCCAGCCGACGATGTTGCAGGCCCGGTCAGCGATTTCGGTAGGGGTCCGTCGCGAGCGACACGTCCGCGTCCAAGCAACGCCCGATCAGGGGTCGGGTCGGAGCCGCCGAGCCAGTTCTGGGGAGGCTTTGCGCAGCCACGCTTCGGTGAGCAATTCACGAATCTGCGGCACCGTGACGTCGGCTAAGTCGATCACCAGACAGGCCAGCCGTCTACCCCAGTAGAACTCGTGGAAACTCTGTGGATTCTCACTGGCGGCGACGCGGATTTCGGCCTGGTCCAACATGACCCGCAGGTGCTCCCCGTCGGGCACCGTCGCGATGATCTTTCCGCCCACGCGGAATGAAATCACCTCATGGTGGGGTTGCTCCGTCACCTCCGGGAGGCTCATGGCCACCCGGCGAGCCTGGGCAATCGTGACGCTCATCTGGTGGCCGACCGCATGCCGCTGTCGCCTGAGCCCTGACACGGGAGTGAGTGACCCTCTACCGAAATGGTCGGCGAGAAGGGGCTCGATAGCGCACATTTGAGCACTGCTGGGGCGCGGGATCGTGAAGCCCAGGGGCTCGGTCGACTCATGATCAATCTGCGTGTCCTCGTCCTGATCCAAGGTTTCCCGGGCAGCTTCCCCCGGACCGTGGCCCCAACCGACGCAGCGGCGTTCTGCCCCTCCGGGGAGGCAATCGCGGGCTAGCCGAGAGTGTCTAGGATGGCCGCCTTGCCGGTGCCGCCCGCAAGCACGCACAAGGACCTCGCCGGGGTGCAGGCCAGGGCATTGATCTGGCCTTGGTGGTCGAAGAGCTCGCTCCAGTGCGAGCCCTGGTCCGAACTCGAGTAGAGCTGGGAGGAGTGGAACTTCTGGGTCACCAGGAGACAGCCCTCGCCCTGGCAGGCGATCTGCCAGCCGAAGGGGAGATCTAGCGAGGCCTGGGAGAAGGTCCAGCTGACCCCGCCGTCGGTGGTGGAGAAGACGGCCCCGGAGCAGTAGGTGACCCCCTGGCCGCCGCACTGGTCGCCCCCGACCGCCCAGCCGTCCCTCGCCGACTGGAACTCGACATCGATCAGCAGGCTGTAGTAGACGCTGCCGATCCCGTAGCTCGGCGCCGGGGGCTGAGGCGGCGGCACCGGGCGCCAGCTGCGGCCTAGGTTGCCCGTGAAATAGACCCCGGGGCCGGTCAGCCAGCAGTCGCTCTTGTCAACGCAGCGCACCGTGGTCAGCCCGGTCCCGGGAGAGGCGACCTTGGTCCAGTGCGCCCCGCCATCGGTGGTGGCGATCACCAGGCTGTCCGTGGCGGCGCCCTTGGCCACGGCGACGGCCAGGCAGTCTGAGCTGGAGGGGCAGGCCATCGACCCGATCCCGCTCGAATTGGGCGGCGACTGGGCCTTCCAGGACTGGCCCCCGTTGGTGGTGACGAAGATCTGGGCGCCCGCCTGGTGGGCGCCGCCAACGTCACAGTCGGAGGCGCTGGAGCAGGCGATCCCAGAGAGCCCGCCGCTGCCGGAGATGGTCTTGGTCGACCAGTGCTGACCGGCGTCGCTGGTCTCGGTCACGATCCCCTGGCCCGAGGCGCTTCCGACGGCGTAGCACTGGCTGGCGCTGGGACAGGTGGCGTCGTTGTAGATGGCGGTGCCCTTGGGCAGCGCCCCTGAGGGGACCTGCCCGATCGCCTGGCGAAACAGCGTCGCCAGCCCCTTGTCGCTCCCCAGCGAGGAGTTGGAGTCGAGAGCCCAGATGGTGAAGGTCTGCTCGGCCACCTGTCCGACCGCGGTCACCTTGACCGTGAAAGACCCGCCCTTGCTGACCGATCGGGGGGTGCCGGCGATGGTGCCGTTGGAGGAGAGGGAGAGCCCGGGCGGGAGGCTGCCGGCCGCCAGCGACCAGTAGTAGAGCTGGTGGCCGGCCTTCTCGTAGAGGCCCGGGTAGCTGCCCGGGCCCGAGGCCTCCAGGTCAAAGCCGTAGGACTGGCCTACGGTGGCGTTGGGCGGCGAGGCGGGCGTGCTCGGGGTGGTGATGGTGAGCAGATCCTTGGCCGCGGTCACCGGCTGTGCCGGCGGCGGGGGCGGGCCCGGCAGCACCAGCCAGCTGAAGGGTGTCGGTGCTGAGGGCAGGCCCAGCATGAGGACGTGGCCGAGGGTGGTGTTGATGCTCAGCTCCTGCTCCCCGACCGTGGTCCCGAAGCCCTCCTGCTTGCTGCCGAAGTCCTGGCTCAGGATCCAGAAGTCCCCAGCGGGCGTGTCGCTCCCGGGGGGCGGGGTGGTGACCACGGCGGTGTGGCCCGCGGTCGGCTCGGCAAAGCCCCAGGCACCCGGGCCGCCGAAGCTGACGATGTCGCCAGGGGAGGGCACGACGTCATTGGCGGCGGTGGTAGTGGCCTCGGGGATCGCCTTGCCGTCGATCTTGAAATACTGGGGATTGGTCGCCACCGAGTTGACGAACTCATAGCCGTAGTTGAAGTTGCCGAGCCCGTCGTTGGCCGCCGGCAGGCCGTAGACGGCGGAGAGGAAGCGGGCCGAGTACTCGACGCACTGGAACCCGTCCGAGTCGTAGGGCGTGGCCGGCGTGAACCCGGCCGAGGCGGGGCCGCAGGCCCAGACGTTGTCCGGGCCCTCGATCGCCGAGCTGGCCCCGTAGGCGGTGCAGAAGGCCTTGCCGAAGGGTGAGATCGGGGCCGGGTTGGCCCAGACCGAGAAGTTGCGGCTGGCGCTCGCGGAGCCGCTGCTCACCTGCACTGTGAAGCCGTTGTTCCTGCTGGTCGAGGTCGGCGTGCCAGAGATGACCCCGTCCGCCGAGAGGCTGAGCCCGGGCGGCAGCGTCCCGCTTGTCTTGGTCCAGCTGTAGCTGCCGCTGCCACCGGTCGCCCGAAGGGTGAAGGAGTAGGCCTTGCCGACGGTGGCGTTGGGCGGCGAGGTCGGCGAGCTGGCCGTGGTGATGGTGAGCGGGGAGGCGGCGCTGACCGGAACGGGGCCGCCGAGGGCGAGCGCGGATCCCAGGAGGCAGAGGGAGATGAGGCTGGCCCTGGCCAGGAGCTGCACACCCCCATCCCTCGCCGCGACGCCTGGCCCGAACCCTCTGATCACCGCGCCGCCAGCGAAGCGTCCAGACCCGAGCCCACGGGTCGTCGTCCCACCCAGTTCCTCCTTCCCACCGGAACCGAACCAGCGGATTATGGCAACTCGGCCCCACTTGGTCCACCCTCCCCGCGATCCCGGA
>DATDII010000052.1:0-3708 GCA_036521135.1 Candidatus Dormiibacterota bacterium
AAGCCACTTCATCTTCCATGCCCCCGTCTTCAAGGTCCGCGGGAGATCGTTCCTCGGCATGAGCAGAGGCGAGAGGACGGTTGTGTTCCTGATCAGCGAGCGGGACGCCAATCGGGCCGAGGAAGCCGACCCGGACAGCTGCCGGGCGGTTCGCCGCCAGGACGCCCGGCGGAGCTTCCTCGGACTCGAGGTCGTACTGGAGACCGTCTCCAAGAAGCGGATCGAAGCCCTGGTCGAGCAGGCCTGGCTTGAGCGGGCCCCGAAGCGGCTGGCGAAGAGCCGCAGGCCAGGCTAGGTCCCGGCGAGGAGGCGGCGAGTCCGGGGCGGAGACGACAGGGCGGAGCCAAGGGGCGCGGTCGGCTCAGGCGGAAACCTGCGCCTCCGGTGCGACCGCCGGATGAGGACGCTCCAGCCGGACGACCACCGACTTCGAGGTTGGGGTGTTGCTCCCCTCGGCCACGCTCTCTAGCGGGACCAGCACGTTGGCCTCGGGGAAGTAGGCGGCAGCGCAGTGGCGCGAGGTGGGGTAGGCGACCAGCCGGTAGTCCCTGAGACAGCGCTCGACATCGTCGCACCACTCAGTGAAGACGTCGACATGCTCACCGTCCACCAGGCCCAGCTCGGCCAGGTCGTCCGGGTTCACGAGGACGACTCGCCGGCTGTCGTGGATGCCCCGGTAGCGGTCGTCGTGGGAGTAGATCGTGGTGTTGAACTGGTCGTGGGATCGGATGGTCTGGAGCAGGAGCCGGCCTGGGGGGACCTCGACCAGCTCCAACTGGTTGACGGTGAAGCGGGCCTTGTTGGTGGCGGTGGCGAAGCGGCGCTCGTCCCGGGGCGGGTGGGGCAGCAGGAAGCCCCGGGGATCGGTGATCTTCTGATTGAAGTCGGCAAAGCCGGGGACCACCTGGGCGATGTGGTCGCGGATCACCGAGTAGTCATGCGCCATCCCGAGCCAGTCGATCGCGACCCGCTCGCCCAGGGTGCGTTGGGCCAGGCCACAGACGATCGCCACCTCGCTGCGGAGGTCGTCGGAGGCGGGAGCGAGGGTGCCGCGGGTGGCATGGACCGCGCCCATGGAGTCCTCCACCGTGACCTGCTGCAACCCGGAGCGCTGCCGGTCCCGCTCGGTCCGGCCCAGGGTGGGGAGGATCAGGGCCACGTCACCGGTGACCAGGTGGGACCGGTTGAGCTTGGTCGCGATGCTGACGGTGAGGTCGAGCCCGGCCATGGCCCGCTCGGCGACGCCGGTGTCGGAGATCGCCCGAACCAGGTTGCCCCCCAAGGAGATCAGGACCCGGGCCTGGCCGTCCCGGATCGCGGCCACGCTCTGGACCGCGTCCCACCCGGGCTCGCGGGCAGGCTCGAAGTTGAACTCCCGCCCGAGCCGGTCGAGGAACTCGGCGGGCATCTTCTCGAAGATGCCCATGGTGCGGTCGCCCTGGACGTTGCTGTGCCCTCGCACCGGGAGCAGCCCCGCGCCCGGCCGGCCGATGTTGCCCCGGAGCAGCTGAACGTTGGTCACCTCGCGGATGGTCGGCACCGCCCGCTTGTGCTGGGTCAGCCCCATCGCCCAGGCCACGATGGCCGACTTGGCGGCCATGAAGCGGCGGGCCAGCTGGGTGATCTGCTCCCTGGTCAGACCGCTCCCGGTCTCGATCTCGGTCCAAGCCGCGCCGCGGGCATGGTCGGCGTAGGCGGGGAAGCCGTCGGTGTAACTCTCGATGAATTCGCGGTCCAGGACGCTGCCCGGCTCGCGCTCCTCGGCTTCGAGGAGGAGCTTGCCCACCCCGAGGAAGAGGGCCTGATCGCCGGCCAGGCGGATTGGCAGGTAGTCGTCGGCCAGCTGGGTGCCGCCCAGGAGCAGACCCCTCGGGGTCTGGGGGTTCCGAAAGGCGAGGAGCCCAGCCTCGGGCATGGGGTTGACCGCCACGATGACCGCTCCCCGGCGCTTGGCCTTCTCCAGGCTGGTCAGCATCCGGGGGTGGTTGGTTCCCGGGTTCTGGCCGCAGATGACGATCAGGTCGGAGCGCTCGACGTCGGCCAGGGTGACCGTGCCCTTGCCGATGCCGATCACCTCTTTAAGAGCCGTCCCGCTCGACTCGTGGCACATGGTGGAGCAGTCGGGCAGGTTGTTGGTCCCGTAGGCCCGGGTGAAGAGGCCATAGAGGAAGGCGGCCTCGTTGCTGGTCCGCCCGGATGTGTAGAAAACCGCCTCGTTGGGCGAGGCCAGAGCGTTGAGCTTGTCGGCGATCAGCCCGATCGCGGCGTTCCAGCTGAGCGGCTGATAGTGGTCGCTGCCTGAGCGCTTGATGAGCGGCTCGGTCAGCCGCCCCTGCTCCTCCAGCCACCAGTCGGAGCGCTGGCGCAGCTCGCTGAGCGAGTGCTCCTGGAAGAAGGCGGCGCCGACCCGGCGCAGGGTCGCCTCGGCGGCCACGTGCTTGGCCCCGTTCTCACAGAACTCCGCCGGCTTGCGTCGCTCCGGGTCGGGCCAGGCGCAGCCGGGACAGTCGAAACCCTTCTTGTGGTTGAGATGGAGCAGGGTTCGGGCGGTCGTCCTGGTGCCCATCTCGTCAAGGCCGCGCTTGAAAGTGATTCCGACAGCAGGCCAGCCGGCAGCCCAACGCTCCGGACCAGTGCTCCGGGGCTCCTCTACCGGGTCCGTCCTGGGTGCCTTAGCCGTGATTCCTCCTGCCCATGCGCCCGAAGGCTTCCCTTAGCTTGACAGCTGTGGCCTCCAGATGCTCGGGAACGACTTTGACATCGGCGAGGATGGGCATGAAGTTGGTGTCCCCGGTCCACCTCGGCACCAGATGAAAGTGGAGGTGAGCCTCGATCCCAGCACCCGCGGCCCGGCCCTGGTTCCAGCCCCCATTCAGGCCCTCGCAGCCGAGTTCGGACTCGAGCACGAGGGTCGCCAGCTTGAGCTCCTCCATCACCGCCAGCAGCTCGGGCGCCTCCAACTCGGTGAGCCGGCCCCCGTGCCGATGGGGGGCGACCATCAGGTGGCCTGGGTTGTAGGGATAGCGGTTGAGCATGCACAGGGCCTGCTCAGTCCGGTGGACGAGCAGGTCCGGGCGGCCACCCTCTGGCTTCGCCGCGGCACAGAAAATGCACTCCGCCTCCCCGCTTCCGGGGTCTCCCCTTTCGATGTAGGCCATCCGCCAGGGTGCCCAGAGTGTCTCCATGCCACCTCCAAGGGAGCCTGCTCCAGTTTGACGCCTGCAATTGACTGCAAGTAGACTATCCGGGTAGTGGGCCGAAGGTGCCTGATGCGCCCGGACCCAGCAGCCGCCTGTGGGCGTTCTCGAGGTCTTCTTTTTCGTGGGATCGGTGATCAAGAAGCGGCGCAAGAAGATGCGCAAGCACAAGCACAAGAAGATGCTCAAGAAGACCAGATGGCAGCGGCGCGCCGCCTGACCTTGTCCGCCTGACCCCGACCGGGATCCTCAGAAGCCCTGGATATACTTGGTCGCGCTTGGGGCGATAGCTCAGCTGGGAGAGCGCTGCCCTCGCACGGCAGAGGTCAGGGGTTCGAATCCCCTTCGCTCCACCACCAGAGCCTGACAAACCCACTTGCGATTTCTCGCGATGCTCCATCTCTGGGGCCGAGGGCTTGGAGTCCGGCGGCGGCCCACCCGTCGCGGCGGATCACGTTCAAAGAGTTCGTCTGCTTGGGTCAGTCCAGGTCGGGAAGGGCGATACCGGCTT
>DATDII010000053.1:0-3420 GCA_036521135.1 Candidatus Dormiibacterota bacterium
GCAGCGGTGGCAGACGATGTGGAAGGCGGTCGGCTCGGGGATGGCCCGGGCCACCTCCTGCCGGAGACCGCAGCTCTCGCAAGTGACGACGGCTCGCATGGGACCATTTAGCCCAGTCCGGTCCGAAGTCGCTCTCGGTTCAGCGGACTTCGACATCCCGCTACGCCGCCGTAACCGGGCCCGGGCCAACTAGGCGGCCGCCGGAGCCCCCCAGCGCCGGCGCCAGGCGAGCAGGCCGGTGCCGATCAGGGCCAGCCCGAGGGCGCCGACGACGTCACTGGCCCCGACCACGTCGGCGACGGCTCCCGCCACCAGCAGGGGCACCGCGATCGCCAGGTTGATCGCCAGGAAGGCACCGCCGAAGATCTTGCCCCTGGTCGACTCCTCGGTCTCCTGCTGGATCAGCACCAGGCAGGGGATCAGGACCGCCCCGAGGCCGAGCCCGAAGATGACCGCGAGGAAGATCGCCAGCGGGACCAGGGCCGGGTCGACGTGGAGCCGGTCCAGGATCGGGGGCAGCACCCCCAGCACGATCATGGCCACCCCGGCGATCCCCAGCCCCCCGGTGACCGTGCCCGGGCCCGGCCCGTGGCGCTGGTCCCGGCGGCTGAGCACGGTCCCGGCCACCACCATCCCGATCGTCGCCGGGATGAGCAGGATGTAGCTGTCGTGGGGGCTGCGGAGGAGCACGTGCTGCATGTAGCCGGCCGACAGGGCGAAGATCGTGAAGACGATCGCTAGGGCCAGGGTGAGCATGGCGAAGGCGAAGGGCAGAATCCGGCTCGCCCGCACCACCGTCCAAGTCGCCCGGATCTCGGTCCAGGTGCTCCACCAGGGAGCGGGGATGCCGCCTGAGGCGGCGGTCTTGGGCGCCGCCAGGCTGGGCCGGATCAGCCAGATCGAGCCGGCCGCGACGGCGAAGAGCCCGGCGCCGAAGTAGTAGGGGCCTTCCAGCCCGAGCAGGCCCTGGGCCACCGAGGCCAGAGGGACCGAGATCACGATGGTGACGATGATCGTGATCGTGAACAGCGAGGTCGCCGCCGCCAGCTCACGGCGCTTGACCAGAGTGGGGATGCTGGCCGCCTCGGCGGGGGCGAAGAGCTGGCCCACCCCGGCAAAGATGAAGGTGATCAGGTAGAGGGGTAGCACCTGGTGCTGAGCCACCCCGGTGATCTCGAGGGCGGGCACGCCGAGCACCATCAGCCCCCGGGAGAGGTTGGTCCAGATCATCAGCGTCTTCTTGTCGTAGCGGTCGGCGAAGATCCCGGCCGGGACGGAGAGGAAGACGGCGGGGATGGTGTAGGCGAGGAGCAGGGCGGCGTCGCTCAGATAGCGGTGGGTCAGCGAGTAGATCGAGAGCAGCAGGGAGAAGGCGAAGAACTTGTCTCCCAGCTGGGCCGCCACCTGGGCTCCCCAGAGAAGCCGGAAGTCACGGCCGGCCAGAACCTGGCGGAATCCACTGGGGCCGGTGTCGACCGCCCCCTCGGCGGTCGGCTCCGAGGGTGCCTCGACCGGCATGGCGGCGAATATATCACCGCCCCGGGCCGGCTCGATCTTGAACCGCTGCAATCAGCCGGCGCCACTCCTCGAGCTCGAGGCTCCCCGGCCTCCGTGAGGAGTCGACGCCGATCGTATCGAGCAGGCTCGCCGCCTCCGCCGGGGTCGTCCCGAGCGAACGGGCCAGACCGTGGTGGAGCTGCTTGCGCCGGGCCTGGAAGATGGGCCGGGCCAGGTCGGCCAGGGCCAGGCTCAGGGCGGGGTCCGCGCTAGCCAGGGGCCGGATCGTGATCAGGCTGCTGTGGACCCTGGGCGACGGCCAGAAGCATTCGGGGGCAACGTCGAAGTCGATGCTGACGTCGGCCACCGCCCGCAGCGCCAAGGTCGCCAGCGACCAGTCGCCGGCCCGGGCGGCCAGCCGCCGCCCCACCTCGCGCTGGACCAGGATGTGGCAGGCCGGGGGGCGAGGGACCCAGCCCAGGATGTGAGGCAGGAGGGCGCCGGTGATCCGGTAGGGCAGGTTGCCGACCACGGTCGGACCGGGTCGGCCGAGCTCGGCCGGGTCGACCTGGAGCACGTCGGCCTCGACCACCTCGAGCTCGGGATGCTGGCTCTTGAGCAGGCCCAGCGCGGCCACGCAGCGGGGATCGATCTCCACCGCCAGGACCCGGAAGTCGCGCTCGAGCAGCCCCTGGGTCAGCGCTCCCAGTCCGGGCCCGATCTCGAGCACATCGCCGGGGGGTCCGACCGCGGTCACGATCGCGTCCCTCACCGCCCGGTCGACGAGGAAGTTCTGGCCCATCTCCCGCCGTGGACTGATGCCAAAGCGGCGGGCGACGGCCCGAGCCGTCCCGGGAGCGCAGAGGTCGGGGGCGCTCAAACCGCAGCGATCCCCAGGGCCCGGCGCGTGTTCTCGGTGGTGACCGCGGCGAGCGACTCGAGGCAGTCGCCCCGGATCAGGGCCAGCCACTGGGCGGTCGCCCGCACCATCGCCGGCTCACTCGGCTGACCCCGGTGCGGCTCCGGGGCCAAAAAGGGCGCGTCGGTCTCGACTAGGAGGAACTCGGAGGGGACCGCCCGGGCCGCCTCCTGGAGCTCGCGGGCCGACTTGAAGGTGACGTTGCCGGCGAAGGAGCAGTAGAGCCCACGCCGGGCCGCCTCCTTGGCGAAGCCGAGGTCGCCGCTGAAACAGTGCAGGATCGCCGTCACCGGCGGCCCGGCGTCGAGCAGCTCGAGCAGGTCGGCGGCGGCCTGGCGCTGGTGGATCACGACCGGCTTGCCCACCTCGGCGGCCAACTCGAGCATTGAGCTGAATACCGAGCGCTGGATGGCGATCGGCGTCTCCAGGTAGCCGGGGCGGAGAAAGTAGTCGAGCCCGACCTCGCCCAAGGCCAGCGCCTTGGGATGGGCCAGCAGCTCCTTGATCTCGATCAGGTCGGCCGCGCCCGGTGGTCCTGGATTGATCGGGTGCCAGCCCACGGTGAAGTAGACCTCGGCGAACCGCTCCGCCAGCGCCCTTCCGGCCCGGCTCTCGGGCAGGCCGTCCCCGCTGGTGACCAGCTGGTGGACCCCGGCGCTGTGGGCCCGCTCCAGGACATCAGCGAGGGCCATCCCCCGGCTCTCGACCAGGTCGAGATGGCAGTGGGCGTCGATCAGGGTCACCCCGGACTCGGCCATCAGCCCCGGCTCCGCCCCGGGGGCGCCTCGACCACCACAGTGCACTCGCCCCGGGCCGGCTCGGCGCGGAACCGGGCCGCCAGCTCGGCGGCGGTCCCGAGGTACCAGGTCTCGTGCAGCTTGGAGATCTCCCGGGCCACCGCGACCTGGCGCTGATCGAGCACCTCGGCGGCCCACTCCAGGGTGGTCGCGAGCCGGTGGGGCGACTCGTGGAAGACCAGGGCCCAGCTGGCGGCCGCTGCCAGC
>DATDII010000054.1:0-5280 GCA_036521135.1 Candidatus Dormiibacterota bacterium
GGCCGAGCCCAACGTCGAACTGGCGGAGCGGGCCGGCTTGACGGTGGACCAGGGGGTGGCTGTCGACCAGCGCTGCCAGAGCTCCCGAGCCGGGATCTTCGCCGCCGGTGACGTCGCTAGCTGGTGGAGCCCCAGGTGGGAGCGGCGGCTCCGGGTCGAGCACTATGACAACGCCCACCAGCAGGGCCTCTACGTGGCGGGCTCAATGCTCGGCGAGCAGGACGAGTACGACCCCATCCCCTACTTCTGGACCGAGCAGTACCAGGCCATGGTCCAGCAGGTCGGGGTGATCGACAACGCCACCCGCCCCGTCCTCAGGGGCGACCCCGCCTCGGGCAGGTTCTCCGTCTTCCACCTGCGAGGCGACCGGCTCAGCGGCTGCACCACGGTCAACCGCTTCCCCGACCTTGCGGCGGCGCGCAGGGTCATCACCGCCGGGGCGCCGATCCCCCCCGGGCTGCTGGAGGACCAGGGGTCCGACCTCCGGGAGTGGTCGCAGAACCTGGAGAGGGGCTAGCCCGTCCCCGGCCCCAGGCCGAGTCGCCTTCTGGTGATCTCAACCGCATCGGGGTTGTCGTCAACCAGGAGGTAGCGCCGGCCGAGCGCTCTCGCCGCGACGCCGGTCGTGCCGCTGCCGCAGAAGAAGTCGGCCACGAGCTCGCCCTTGCGGCTCGAGGCGCGGACGATCCGCTCCAGCAGTGCGAGCGGCTTCTGGGTTGGGTATCCGGTCCGCTCGCGGCTGTTGGTGGGGACGATGGTCTGCCACCAGGTGTCGGTCGGGAGCTTGCCCCGGGCCGCCTTCTCAGGCCCGACCAGGCCCGGGGCCAGGTAGGGGATGCGGTCGATCTCGGCGAGCTCGAAAGTCCAGTCTCCCGACTTGGCGTACCAGAGGATGGTGTCGTGCTTGCGCGGCCAGCGGTCGCGGGGCCGGCCGCCAAAGTCGTAGGCCCAGATGATCTCGTTGAGGAAGTGATCGGCGCCGAAGATCTGGTCGAGGAGGAGGCGGACGTGGTGGGTCGTGCGAAAGTCGAGGTGGAGGTAGAGCGAACCCTCTGGCCGCAGGGTGCGATGGATCTCCATCAGCCGGGGGCGGAGGAAGGCGAGGTGGTCCGCCAGCAGCCGATCATCGCGAAAGCGGTGCTGGGAGACGACCTCGAACTGGTACTCCCGGCCGCCGAAGCCCCGTCTCAGACCCTTGCCCCGTCCCGTCCGGATCGAGTTGAGCTGGCGCACGGCGCCTGTGCCGAAGGGCGGATCGATGTAGACCAGATCGATGCACTGGTCCGGCAGGCCGAGCAGGACATCCAAATTGTCGGCCAGGAGCACCTCGCCGGCTCCCGGCCCGGGCACCTGCTCGTCCGCTAACCTAGCCAAGTCGCGGCCATGATCCCACCCGGGCTGCCGAACCGGCCTGGCTCCCAGATCCGGCTCAGCGGACGGTCCTGGGACATAAAGTCCAAGAAACGGGCACCCTACTTATTCTCCGGGGCCGATGCTTCTCCGCACATTTTGTCCGTAAAATAGACCGGATGAGCGAAGACGGCCAGAGGCGGCTGCGGGTAGTGATCACCGGGATGGGCCTGGTGACCCCGGTCGGCACAGGGATCGACGCTGTCTGGGAGAGCCTGATCGCGGGTCGCTCCGGGATCGGGACCATAACCCAGTTCGACGCCTCCGACTACCCGACCCGGATCGCGGCCGAGGTAGCCGACTTCGATCCCGAGCTCTACATGGACCGGAAGACGGCGCGGCACGTGGCCCGCTACTGCCGCCTCGGCCTGGCGGCGGCCCGGATGGCGCTGGCGGACTCCGGCCTCAAGCCCGAGGAGATGGAGCCGGACGACGTCGGCGTCGTGGTCAGCTCCGGAGCCGGTGGCATGGAGGAGATCGAGCGCGGCCACCAGGTGCTGATCGACCGGGGCATCACCCGGATCAGCCCGTTCATGGTCCCGATGATGATCACCGACATCGCCTCCGGCCTGATCGCGATCGAACTCCGCTGCGGCGGGCCCAACTACGCCGTGGTCAGCGCCTGCGCCTCAAGCGGGCACGCCCTCGGCGACGCCGCCGAGGTGATCCGCCGGGGCGATGCCGTGGCCATGCTGGCGGGCGGCGCCGAGGCGGCGATAACCCCGCTGCTGATGGGCGCCTTCTGCCAGCTGCAGGCGATGAGCAAGCGCAACGACGACCCTGCCGGATCCTCCCGACCCTTCGATCTGAGTCGGGATGGTTTCATCATGGGCGAGGGCTCGGTGATCATGGTCCTCGAGGAGATGGAGCACGCCCAGGCCAGGGGGGCACGGATCTGGGCCGAGATCCTCGGCTGCGGCTCGACCGCGGACATGTATCACTTCACCGCCCCCGACCCCCACGGCGCCGGGGCCGCCCGGGCGATGCAGAAGGTGATGCGAAAGGCGGGCCTGGCGCCCGCCGACGTCGACTACGTCAACGCGCACGGGACCTCGACGCCGCTCGGCGACCTGGCCGAGACGCTGGCCATCAAGCGGGCCCTGGGCGGCCGCGCCAACGAGATCCCGATCAGCTCGACCAAGTCGATGAGCGGCCACCTGCTCGGAGCCGCCGGCGCCTTCGAGGCGGCCGCCTGCGTGCTGGCGATCGCCCGTGACATGGTGCCGCCGACCATCAATCTCGAGCTGCCCGACCCTGACTGCGACCTCGACTACGTCCCCAACCAGGCCCGGCCGGCCCGGATCGACGTCGCCCTGTCCAATTCTTTCGGCTTCGGCGGGCACAACGCGTGCCTGGCCCTCGGCCGAGTTGCGGCCTAGCCGAATTCAGGAGATCTGATCGTGAGCGAACCTGCGACCAACGACGCCGCCCCGGCCGAGCTCGACTTCGCCGAGATGCAGAAGCTGGCGTCTGAAATCCTGGGGGTGGAGCCGGAGCGGGTGCAGCTGGACGTCAGCTTCGCCCGGGACCTGGCCGCCGACTCCCTCGACATCGTCGAGCTGATCATGGCGATCGAGGACCGCTATCAGGTCTCCCTGCCCGAGGAGGAGCTCGAGCACATGAAGAAGGTGGGTGACCTCTGGGCCTTCCTGCTGGCCCAGTCGGCGCCCGCCAAGCCGTGACCGTGACCGGCCAGGGGGCCGCCCCGCTTCGGATCAGCCTGAGCGGCCCGGTGGGCCTGCTCTTCCCCGGCCAGGGCGTGCAACGGGCCGGGATGGGCCGCCAGCTGGCGGCCATCTCGGGAATCGCCGACAAGATCATGACCCGGGCCCAGGACATCCTCGAGATGCCGGTCAGACGTCTCTGCTTCGAAGGCCCCGACAGCGAGCTCCACCGGACCGAGAACCTCCAGCCCTGCCTGATGGCCGTCTCCTGGTCCGCCTTCGAGGCCTACCGCGAGCGCTTTGGCCTGGACCAGGTCGAGGTGGTGGCCGGGCACAGCATGGGTGAGATCACCGCCTGCGCCGCCGCCGGGTCGATCTCCTGGGAGTCGGCGCTCCGGCTGGTGCGGGAGCGGGGTCGCCTGATGGCCGACGCCGCCGTCTCGGCGCCGGGCCGGATGCTGGCGATCGTGGGCCTGCTCGAGCCTGAGGTCGAGCAGATCCGCCTGGCCGCCAGCGCGGCGGGGGGAATCTGGCTCGCCAACGTCAACGCCCAGGACCAGTTCATCCTCAGCGGGGAGAGCGCGGCGATCGCCATCGCCGAGCGACTGGCGACTGAGGCGGGGGCGAGGCGGGTGCTGGTCCTGGAGGTGCCCCTGGCGGCCCACTCCCCGCTCATGGCGCGCGCCTCCGCCAAGCTCGCCGACGCCGTCCGGGCGCTGCCGATCCGTGCGCCCCAGATTCCCCTGATCGCCAACGGGACCGGGCTCGCCATCAAGACCGGGCGCTCGCTCCGGGCCGAGCTCAGCGGCCACCTCCTCCGGCCGGTGCTCTGGGCCAGGACCATGACCTCGCTCCAGAGCCTCCGGGTCGGCACCGTGGTCGAGCTGGGTCCGGGCCGAGTGCTCGCCAGCCTCGCCGCCAAGCACATGCCCGGAGTTATCACCTGGAATGCCGACGAGCTCCTGGTCGAGGGCGCCGACTAGGTGGACCTGGACCTCTCCGACCGCAGGGCCCTGGTGACAGGCGGCGGCAAGGGCATCGGGGCCGCCATCGCCCGCGAGCTCTCCCAGATGGGAGCCCAGGTGGTGATCAACTACCGGGCGGACCAGGCCGCAGCCGAGGCGACCGCATCCTATATGGATCGGGCCACCGCCTATCGAGCCGATGTCGGCGACCCGAGCCAGGTGGCCGACATGGTCGCTGCCGCCGGTCCCTTCGACGTGGTGGTCAACAACGCCGGGATGCTCCGCGACCGGCTCCTGCTGCGCATGAGCGCCGACGACTGGGACCAGGTCCTGCGCACCGACCTCTCGGCGGCATTCCATGTGACCAAGGCGGTGACCCCGCAGATGCTCAAGGCTCGCTGGGGACGGATCGTGAACATCAGCTCGATCGTGGGGCTGGGCGGCAACCCGGGCCAGGCCAACTACGCCGCCGCCAAGGCGGGTCTGGTCGGGCTGACCAAGTCAGTCGCCAAGGAGCTGGGATCACGCAACATCACCTGCAATGCGGTGGCCCCGGGCTACGTCCACACCGAACTGACCGCATCCGCCATGACGGATGAGATGCTGGCGGAGTTGGTCCGGATGACCCCGCTCCGGCGTCAGGGAGAGGCCGCCGAGGTAGCGGCTGCGGTCGCCTTCCTGTGCAGCCCGGCCGCCTCATTCATCACCGGAGAGGTTCTTGTCGTAGACGGTGGTCTCGCCGCCTGAGCAAGGGTCTGCGGCGGTAGTACCGCTGCCACAGGCTGGTCGACTTGCTCGGCCCACCCGTTAGGTGATCCCCCTCATTCCCTAGGCGACCATGGAATGTCTGGGTGAAGACGTTACAGGCTGCCGGATGCGGCCAGGGTTCTTGTCGGTAGCAAGTAGCGTGTGCATGTTGTCCCGGTGCGAGCCCGCCATACATGTCGGCCCTCAGCAAGCAGCACGGAATCGATAATCCCGGACTTCAGGCTCGACGCAACGCCGTTATCTGAGGCGCAAACCTTATACACACTGCCCGAGCGACCAGACCATCGCCCTTGGACATTCAGGAAGGGCCCCTGACGGCTGTGGGCGGCTCGCGACCCAGGTGTCCCGTCGGGGAGTCATGATTGCGATCGCCTGTGCCTATAGCCTATAGGCGAGGCGTGACACCCGGGACACCTGGCACGGCCCTTGACGGGAGCTTTGCCGGCCCCCACAGTTACCGCATCATGTATCAC
>DATDII010000055.1:0-12245 GCA_036521135.1 Candidatus Dormiibacterota bacterium
TCGGCGGCCAAGGCAGGCAGGGGGGTCGCGGGCAGTGCTGGCAGCTCAGCCGCGGCCGGCGTCCGGCCGCCCCGGCGGCGCTTCTTGGAGACGGGGGCGACCAGCCCGTCGATGGCCGCCCGGGCGGCACCCTGCTCCGCCACCTGCTTGGTCCCGCCCCGGCCTTCCCCCAGCACGGGGCCGCCCTCGACCGCGACCTGGGAGACGTAGACCCGGGGGCGGGAGACGCCCTCGGGCAGGGTCCGGTAGATGGGCGGCTTGCCGAAGCGCTCCTGGGCCAGCGCCTGGAGCCGGCCCTTGAAGTTGGGATCGGTCCAGGAGCTCAGGTCGCCGATCCGGGAGAGGAAGATCCTCCCCGCCTTGCGATAGCCCTGGTCGAGGAAGGTCGCCCCGATGATCGCCTCGAAGGCGTTGGCGTGGAGCGAGACCAGGCGCCGGGCCCCCGACTTGGTTGCGCCCCGGCCGAGGCGGAGGGCCTCGCCGAGACGGAGCTGCTCTCCGATCCCGGCCAGGGCCACCGTGCTCACCAGCGAGGAGCGCATCTGGGTCAGCTGGCCCTCGTCGTAGTTGGGGAAGCGGTTGAAGAGGTACTCCGCCGCGACCAGTTCGAGGACGGCGTCGCCGAGGTACTCAAGCCGCTCGTTGTCCCGCCCGCTGGCGCCGCGCTCGTTGATCCAGGAGGTGTGGGTCATGGCCTCGACCAGCCACTCCCGGCGCTTGAACTTGACATCGATCCGGGCCTCGAGCTCGTCCAGGCGACGCTCCGCCTCCTGGTCCTGGGCAGCCTGCTCTGCCGGGTCCGGGACCGACCGGCGCCGGCGCGCCGCGGGTGGCGGCGTCGGTGCGGCTAGCTGGCCAGGTCCAGGTGCTCCTTGATGTAGTCCCAGGCCTGACCCACCGTCTGGATCTTCTCCGCGTCCTCGTCCGGGATCTCCATCCCGTACGCCTCCTCGAAGGCCATGATCAGCTCCACCAGGTCGAGCGAGTCCGCGTTCAGGTCGTCGACGAAGTTCGCCTCCGGCTTGACCTGATCCGGCTCCACCCCCAGCTGCTCCACCACGATCGCCTTGAACCCTTCCCAGCTCGTGTCTGCCATCTCTTCCCCTAGTTGGACGACCTCTGGCCGCCTCGTCTTCCGGATGTTCTGGAGCCGGGGCCGCCGCCCCCTCTGCCTCCTCCGTCAAAAAGGCGCGCCCCAGAGGGCCGCCTGGACCAGGACCCGGAGCTTCCCCGCCGCCGGCGCCGGCGCCGCTGAGGCGCTCGCCGGGCAATACGGTAAAGCTTGCGGCGGCGGCCCCGCTCCCCGCAGCCGGCTCCGGCTTCGTGGAAGTGGGCTCTGCCCCGGCCGGGTCCGGCTTGGCGCCCGCCAGACGGCGGACGAAGGACTTCACAGCCCGACTGAGAAGAGGGGCGGCGGGGCCGCGGTGGTGATGATTTGCCGGGGCAAGCTGCGGGCCATTGTAAGCCGGGTCCGGAAGGACTACCGCTTCCCCCCGGCCGTCGCCGGACCGATGGGGGCAGGCCCGGCGACGAGCAGCCGGGCTGCGCTCTCGGGCGAGTCGACGGAGAGGGTCTCCAGCTCGGGGACGATCCGCCGTCCCAGCCCGGCCAGGACCCGGCCCGGCCCGCACTCGACGAAGGCGCCCGCTCCGATCCCGGCGATGGCTCGAACCGTCTCCACCCAGCGGACCGGTCCCGCCAGCTGCTCCTGGAGCCCGGAGCGCACCTCGGCGGCCGTCCTCGAGATCGCGCCTCGGACCCCGGCCGCGATCGGGAAGGCGGGGTCAGCGAAGGGGACCTGGTCGAGCAGCTCGCTGAAGGACCGGGCCGCGCTCGCCATCAGGGGCGAGTGGAAGGCACCGGCTACGTTGAGCGGCAGCACCCGGCTGGCTCCCGCCGCCGGGGCCAGCTCGGCCAGGCGCTCGACCCCCGCCCTGGTGCCGGACACCACCAGCTGGCCGGGCGCGTTGTCGTTGGCAACGACGCAGCACTCGCCCCCGTTGGCCACCTCGGCACAGAGGTCCGCCAGCCGGGGCGCCTCCAGGCCGAGGACCGCGGCCATGGTGCCCTCGGGTGCGCTTGCCATCAGCCGACCCCGCTCCAAGACCAGGCGCATCCCGTCCTCGGCCGAGAGCGACCCGGCTGCCACCACGGCGCAGTACTCGCCCAGGCTGTGACCCGCCGCGGCGACCGGGAGGAGACCGCCCTGGCGAAGGATCTCGGCCAGGGCGACTCCGGTGTAGAAGAGGGCGGGCTGGGCGACCTCGGTCGGCCGCAGCTCCTCGGCGCTGCCGCTGACCAGGAGCCGGTCCAGGTCGATCCCGGCGGCACCCGCCAGCTCGAGCAGGCCCTGCTGGCAGCCCTGCGCGACCAGATCCCGACCCATCCCCGGGCTCTGTGAGCCTTGGCCGGGGAAGAGCAGCGCCAGTCCGGTCGTGGTCACCTCGGGGCCAGCCTCGGAGGATGTCCCCCGGAGACGGGGTTAGTCAGTCGCGATGACCTCGCGCCCCTTGTACTGGCCGCAGTTGGGGCAGACGGTGTGGGGCCTCCGGGGCTGCCGGCAGCGCGGACAGGGCGAGAGCGCCGGCCCCACCAGGGCCAGGTGCGAGCGGCGACGGTCGCGCCGGGCCTTGGGGATGCGTTCTTTGGGCAGTGCCATGACGAGTTCGGAGTCTAGCAGGCGGCCCGAGCGGCCTAGCGCCGCCGGCCCTTCTTGGGTTTCTCCTCTCCCTCCAGCCCCTGATCCAGGGTCTCGAGCCCGCGCCGCACCTGGGCCAGGGCCGAGGCCAGCTCGGTCTCCAACTCCTCCATCCGGTCCCGGACGTAGTCGTCGGTGTCCCGGCGCATCTTGCGGCTGCGGTCCCGGGCCTCGGTCAGGACCCGGTCGGCCTCGGCGTTCGCCCGTCGGTTGATCTCGTGATCGTCGGTGAGGCGGTCGGCCCGCTCCTGGGCGGCGAGCACGGTCTGCTCCGCCTGATCGGCGGCCTCGCGGAGGCGGGCCTCCCTGGTCTCGATGACCATCCGGGCATCGCGGATCTCGTCCGGGAGCGAGACCCGGATCTGGTCGAGAGCCTCCAGGATCTCCTCCTCCCCGACCACGATGCTGGAGGTGAGGGGTAACCTCCGGCTCTGGTTGACCAGGGCCTCAAGCCGGTCGAGCACGTCGAAGATCGAGAGGCCATCCGGCTCGGGTTCGAGATTGTCTTGGTCGTCGGCCATGGTCTCTCCTCTACCCCGCCCGGGCGGGCGCCGGTCCAGTCGGGGCCAGCTTGGCCCGGAGCGCGAGCTCCACCGCCGGCGCCACCAGCCCCTCGATGCTACCCCCGTGGGCGCAGACGTCCTTGAGCAGGGATGAGCTGAGGTAGACGTTGGAGAAGCCGGTCGTCAGGAAGACGGTGTGGACCTTGGGCTCAAGCCGGCGGTTCATCAAGGCCATCTGGAACTCGCTGTCAAGGTCGGAGACCGCCCGCAGGCCCCTGATGATGACCTGAGCTCCCTCCTGGCTGGCGAAGGCGACCGCCAGTCCGGAGAACTGGCGGACCTCGACCGGTGCCCCCGAGGGCAGGCTCCGGCGCACCAGCTCGGCCCTCTCCTCAGTGGAAAAGAGGTAGCGCTTGTGCTCGTTGTCGAGGACCCCGATCACCACCCGGTCGAAGATCTCGCAGGCCCGACCGATGACGTCGAGGTGGCCACTGTGGATCGGGTCGAAGCTGCCGGGGTAGACCGCCGTGGTCATGGGAGCCTCCGGTAGAAGGAGAGCACCGAGGTGCCGTACCGCGCGGTACGCACGCAATTTAGCGCGCCCACCTGGGCCGGCACCGACAAATCGCGATGGTGTTCGGCGACGATCCGGGGATCCCAGCCCGCCTGGGCGGCGGCCACCTTGCCCAGAAGTCCGAGCGCGTCGAGGCAGAGCTGGGGTCCCTGATCTTGGTAGGGCGGATCGAGGAGCAGGAGCCGGCTCTGGAGCAGGCTCGCCTCGCCGACCCGGATCCAGTGCAGGGCGTCGGCGACGACCACCCGCCCCCGGTCCTCCCAGCCCAGGTTGGCCAGGTTGGCCTCGATCACCCGGGCCCGGCCCCTTTGGACCTCGACGAAGGTCACCAGCGCGGCCCCCCGGGAGAGCGCCTCCAGTCCCAGGCTGCCCACCCCGGCGAAGAGGTCGACCACCTCGGCCCCCAGCACCTGCTCCCCCAGGATGTTGAAGCAGGCGGCCCGGACCAGCCCGGTCGTGGCCCGCATGCCGGCCCCGGGCTCGGTCAGCAGCTTGCGGCCGGCGGCCTCGCCTCCGGTCAGACGGGCCCCGGCGCCTGCCCGCCGGGGAATTGGACGGCGAGAACGGTAGGGCACTTCGAGCCTAGGATCGCACCCGCGCCCGGGGCCAGGCGTCAGCTGGGCTGAGATCGGGCTGGCCAGAGCAGGGCTCCGCTCACCGGGCCGGATCCGGATCGGCGGCCGGAGTCCCCCGACCGGCTCAGTCGAACTCGAAGACCACCTGGTAGTGACGCATCTGCCGCCTCAGCCCGGGATCCCGCAGCTCCGGGTCGCGGTCGAGGACCGCCTCGGCCGCCGAGCGCGCCCGGCCGCGCAGTTCCTCGTCGAGCAGGTCGCCGACCCGGATCTCGGGGACCCCGTGCTGGCGCAGGCCGTACGGCTCGCCCGGCCCCCGGAGGCTGAGGTCGATCTCGGCGAGCTCGAACCCGTCGCTGTGGTCGACCAGGGCCTGGAGCCGGACCTGGGCCTGGGGGTCGTCGGTCTCGGCGAAGAGGAGGCAGTGGGAGGCGAACTGGCCCCGCCCGATCCGACCGCGGAACTGGTGCAGCTGGGCGAGTCCGAAGCGGTCGGCGTCCTCGATCCCCATCACCGAGGCGTTGGGCACGTCAACCCCGACCTCGATGATGCTGGTCGCGACCAGCACGTCGAAGTCGCCGGCGGCAAAGGCGGCCATGCGCGCCGCCTTCTCCCGGGCCGGCAAGCGCCCGTGCAGCAGGGTGAGCCGGAGGTCGGGCAGCACCTCGTCTTTGAGCCTCTCGAACTCGGCGACCGCTGACCGGGCCTGGACCAGGGGCGACGCCTCGACCAGGGGACAGATGATGAAACCCTGGCGCCCGGCCTCAACCTCGGCGCGGATGACCTGATAGGCCTCCGGGCGCTGGGCTGGGCTGACCAGGCGGGTCTGGACCGGGACCCGGCCCGGGGGCAGATGGCGGATCTGGCTCACGTCGAGGTCGCCGTAGAGGGTTCTGGCGAGCGAGCGCGGGATCGGGGTCGCCGTCATCGAGAGAAAGTCGGGGTTGACCTGGGCCTTCTCGAGCAGGCGGAGGCGCTGGGCGACCCCGAAGCGGTGCTGCTCGTCGACGATGCAGAGCCCGAGGTCGGGGAGGGCGACATCGTCCTCGATCAGGGCATGGGTCCCGACCACCAGCTGATCGGCTCCTGTCCGTAGCCCGTTGAGGATCTCCCGGCGCTGGGCGGCGGCGGTGCTGCCCACCAGCAACCGGGGCCAGATCTCGTACCTGGAGAGCAGGTCGCGGAGAGTCAGGAAGTGCTGCCGGGCGAGGATCTCGGTGGGGGCCATCAGCACCACCTGGTGCTGAGCGGCGATCGCCATCCGGGCGGCCATGGCCGCCACCGCCGTCTTGCCCGACCCCACGTCCCCCTGGAGCAGGCGGTTCATCGGGGAGGGCCGATCCATGTCGGTGAGGATCTCGTGGGCGGCCCGCCGCTGGTCGTCGGTGAGCTTGAAGGGGAGCCCGGCGACGAACTCCCGGGCGACACCGATGCTGTAGGGACTGCGCACCCCGGACCGGCGCAGGCGCTGACGCCGCGCCATCAGGGCCGCCAGCTGGGGGTAGAAGAGCTCATCAAAGCCGAAGCGCTCCTGGGCACGCTCCAGAGCCGCCGGGTCGGAGGGGAAGTGGATGTCGCGGAGCGCGACCGGGAGCGGCGCGAGTCGCTCCTGCTCCCGGATCGCGGCCGGGAGGGGGTCCTCGATCTCGGTCGCCAGAGGCAGCAGCTTGGCGACCTCGGCCCGCAGCCAGCGGGACGTTACGCCGTAGGTCTCGGGGTAGGTCGGCACCAAGACGCCCACGCTCGACTGGCTGACCAGCTTGCGCTCCCGCTCGACATCAGGATTGCGGAGCTGGAGCAGGCCCCGGCGGCCGCGGGCGGCCTTGCCGTGGAGGGTGACCCGCTCTCCCGGCTTGAGCAGGTGGCGCAGGTGGGGCTGGTTGAACCAGATCACCTCGATGACCCCGGTCGGGTCGCGCACCTCGCCCTCGATCAGCTCCATCTTGCGATAGCGGGCCCGGCGGGCGCGCACCGCGACCACCTCCACCTCCACCGTCGCCGGCTGGCCCGGGCGGAGCTCCGCCAGGCTCACCCGCTGGCGCTGATCGTCGTGGGTGCGGGGCAGGTACCAGAGCAGGTCACGGACGGTGCGACAGCCGAGCCGGCGCAGCCCATCCAACCGAGGCGGCGAGATCTTCAGCTGCGAGAGCGGGGTGTCCAATCCCGGGCCGGCGGGCCCGGCCGCTCCCGCCCGGGACCGCCTAGGCGCGGGCTTCAAGGTAGACGTAGGCAACCGTCCCCGGACCGCAGTGGCTGCTGATCACCGGGCTCGCGTGCTGGATGATGACGTCCATCTCCGGGAACGTCCCCCGGGCGTTGGTCAAGAGGTGCTCGGCGTCGCCGCGGTCACCCACGTAGAGCACCCCGCACCGGGCCAGGGGGCGGTGCTCGAGGAGCAGTTCGCTAAGACGGCGCAGGCCGGCGCCCCGGCTCCTGACCCGACCGGCCGGGACCACCGCCCCATCCTCGCCCAGGCCGATCAGAGGCTTGATCGAGAGCGCGCTTCCGAGCATCGCCTGGACCTTGCCGATCCGTCCCCCGAGTTGGAGGTAGCGCAGGGTGTCGAGGAGACAGACGATCCCGGTCCGGGTGGGCATCCCGGCGAGCTCTTTGACGATCTCGGCCGCCCCCATTCCCTGGCCCGCCAGCTCCATCGCGGCCAGGACCTGGAGGCCGGTGCCCATGCTCACCGTCCGACTGTCGACGACGTGGATCCGCTCCGGCCCGACCGCCGCCGCGGCCACCGAGGCAGAGCCCACCGTCCCGCTCAAGGCAGCCGCGATGTGGATTGAGACGATCTCGGCATCCGGGTCGGCCAGGAGCTCGCGGTAAACGGCCTCGAAGTCGCCGGGCGGTGGTTGTGAGGTGCGGGGCGGGGTCCGGCTCTGGCTCAGCCGCCGCACGAACTCGGCATCGTCGAGGTCGACCCGGTCGCGGAACTCCTGGTCGCCGAAATGGAGCCGCAGGGGGACGGTGACCACCCCCGCCTCCTCGCGGCGGCTCCGGGGCAGGTCGCAGGTGCTGTCGGTGACGATCCGGACGGTCAACCGGGGCTCCCGCTATTCCGCCGAGATCACGAACTGGTAGAGCGGCTGGCCCCCGTCGTGGCACTCCACCTCGAGCTCGGGGAAGCGTGCCCGGATCGCTTGCGCCAGCTCGTCGCTGGCCGCGGGCTCGACCTCGGCGCCCCGGTAGAGGGTGACGACCTCGATCGAGCTCTTGGGTAGAGCGGCCAGGGCCTCCAGCACCACCCCCTCTCGCTTGGCCCCGCTGCTGACCAGCCGGCCGTCGAGGATCCCGATCAGGGCTCCCGCCTCGACCGCGCGGCCGTCGAGCTGGCTAGCCCGCACCGCCCTGGTCACCTCGATCGCGTGGACGCCGTCGAGGGCGCGCTCCATCCGGAGCCGGTTGACCTCGAGCGGCGCCTCGGGGTCGAACGCCAGCAAGGCGGCGATCCCCTGGGGCAGGTTGCGTGAGGGGACAACGGCCACCTCCCGCTCGGCGAGCTCGGCCGCCTGCTCCGCCCCCAGGACCAGGTTGGCGTTGTTGGGCAGGAGCAGGCAGTCCTCGGACCCGGAGAGGTCCACACCCCGGAGCAGTTCCTTGGTGGAGGGGTTCTGGCTCTGGCCCCCGTCGACCACGAAGGCGGCCCCGAGACCCAAGAGCAGCTCGCGAAACCCCTCACCCTGGGCCACCGCCACCACCCCGACCGGATGGAGCGCGGCGGGCGCCTCGGTGCCCTCACCCGGCCGGGCCGCCTGCCGGTGCTGGTCGGTCATGTCCTCGACCTTGAGCCGTTGGATCTGGCCGAGCCTGGCCGCCTCGGCGAGCACCAGCCACGGGGTCATGGTGTGCAGGTGGACGTGGAGCAGCCCCGGCTCGCCGACGACCAGGGCCGAGTCGTCCTCGGCATCGTCACCGAGGCGCCCCCGAACCTCGGCCGCCTCGAGCCCAGCGCCGGCCAGGACGAACTCGGTGCAGTAGCCAAAGCCCTCCTCGGGCATGGGCGCGGCGCCGGCGGCGCCCATTGGCGCCCTCTCGGACCGGGGGTCCGATCGGTCGGCGACGGAACCGCCCACCCGCTCTGCCACCGCGGTCAGGATGACCGCCAGGCCGAAGCCGCCGGCGTCGACCACGCCGGCCTGGCGCAGGACGTCCAGCTGGTCCCGGCTGCGCTCCACCGCGGCCCAGGCCTCGGCGGTGACCGCTCCCGCCAGCCGGCCCAGGTCGCCCCCCTCCTCCAGGGCCCGGTTGGCGGCCCGGGCGGCGTCCCGGGCGACCGAGAGGATGGTTCCCTCCACCGGTCGCTTCACCGCCAGGTAGGCGACCCGGGAGCCCTCCTCGAGCGCGGCCGCCAGCTGGCCGGGGTCGATGGTGTCGCTCTCCGGGGTGGCGCTGGCCCAGCCCCGGAAGACCTGGGAGAGGATCACCCCGGAGTTGCCCCGGGCGCCCATGAGCGCGCCGTGGGCCAGAGCCCTGGCCACCTCCGCGACCGGGGCGTCCTCTGCGAGCCCGCTCAGCTCCCGGCAGGCCGCCTCCAGGGTCAGGTGCATGTTGCTGCCGGTATCCCCGTCGGGGACCGGGAAGACGTTGAGCTCGTTGATGTGGGCCCGCTGCTCGGCCAGACGGCGCAGTGCTCGCTCCAGACCCTGACGCAGCGCCCGCCCGGTGACCACCGCGGGCGCACCCGAGGCGGTTGCCTCAGCCGCCGCCATCCTGTTCCTCAGGGGGCCGGATCCCCTGGACGTTGACGTTGACCTGGAGGACATGGAGGCCCAGGTGGTGCTCGACGCTGTAGGCGACCGACCTCATCAAGTTGTGGGCCACTTCGAGGATGCGCACCCCATGGTCGACGATGACGTAGAGGTCGATGCCCAGGCCCTCGTCCTGGACGCGCAGCTCGATGCCGCGCTCGGCGTTCTCTCGGTTGAGCAGCTCGGCCAGGCCGTCGCGGAGGCCCCGGGTCGACATGCCCACGATCCCGTAGCAGTCCCCGGCCGCCTTGGCGGCCAGCATCGCCACCACTCGCGGCGACACCTCGACCGTGCCCAGGGCGTAGGTCTGCAGGAGCGGCCGGTTGCTGGGCACGAGAGCCTCCTCCTAGTCGCGCCCGGGGGCGCCAGCCGGGCCGCCGGCTGGCTTCCCGCGGCCCGGCTGGTAAACTGCGGGCGGAATCATACTCGGGGTTCGGTCCCGGCGGCGGGACCGCCGCTGTCAGCTTTCTTCGAGGTCGCCATGGCCAAGCGGTGCGAGATCTGCGGCAAGGGTCCGGTGGCGGGGAGCAATGTGAGCCACTCCAAGGTACACACGCGCCGCCGGTTCATGCCCAACCTGGTCAGCGCCCGGATCACCCCCCGCGGCGGCGGGCTGCCCCAGCGGATGCGCGTCTGCACCCGCTGCCTGCGCACCTCGACCAAGACCGCCTGAGCCAGGCGGCTCAGGGCCGTTCCGGGCCGCTCCCGGCCTGGCGCAGCTGACGCAGGACCGAGGCCGTCTCCAGCGCCGTCTGGGCCGCCTCGAATCCCTTGTTGCCGAGCTTGCCGCCGGCCCGGGCCTCGGCCTGGGCCACGGTGTCGACGGTCAGGACCCCGAACCCGATCGGGAAGCGACGCCTCCGGGAGAGCTCGGCTATCCCCTGGCTGACCCCGGCGGAGACGTACTCGAAGTGGGGCGTCTCGCCCCGGATCACCGCCCCCAGGGCGACGATCGCGTCCTGGCCGCCCCGCTCCAGGAGCTCCGCCACCAGGGCTGGGATCTCAAGCGAGCCGGGCACCCAGACGAGCTCGATGTCGGCCTCGGCCACGCCCAGCTGGCGGAGTGCGCGGCGAGCCCCCTCGACCAGGCGCTCCACGATCGTCTCGTTGAAGCGGGCGGCGACCAGGGAGACTCTGAAGCCCTCGCCCCCGAGCCGGCCCTCGACCACCCTCATCCGGTCCCCACCTCGTCGGGGTCGAGGACGTGGCCGAGCTTGTCCCGCTTGGTGGCCAGGTAGCGCCGGTTGTGGCGGTTGGCCGGGACCGCGATCGGCACCCGCTCGACCATCTCCAGCCCGTGGCCCTGGAGCCCGTAGTACTTGTGGGGGTTGTTGCTCATCACCCGGAGCCGGCGCAGGCCGAGGTCGGAGAGGATCTGGCTGCCGATCTGGTAATCACGGCTGTCGGCGGGGTAGCCGAGCTGGAGGTTGGCCTCGACCGTGTCCAGGCCCTGGTCCTGGAGGGCGTAGGCGCGCAGCTTGTCCATCAGGCCGATGCCACGACCCTCCTGGCGCAGGTAGACGATCACCCCCTCGCCCGCCTCCGCGATCTGGCGCAGGGCCTGGTGGAGCTGGGCCTGGCAGTCGCAGCGCTGGGAGCCGAAGACGTCCCCGGTGAGGCACTCGCTGTGGACCCGGACCAGGACCGGGCGGTCCGCCTCCGGCTCGCCGAAGACCAGCGCGAGGTGGACGGAGCCGGTGATCAGGTCGCGGTAGCCGATCGCCCGCCAGGCCCCGGCCGCGGTCGGGATCACCGTCTCGGCGCCGCGCTCCACCAGCTTTGCCTGGCGGCGCCGGTAGGCGATCAGGTCGGTGATGGTGATGATCGGGATCCCGTGCTTGGCGCCGAACTCCTCCAGCTGCGGCCGCCGGGCCATGGTCCCGTCCGGATTGGTGATCTCGCAGACGACCCCGGCCCGGTGGACCTCGGCGAGCCGGCAGAGGTCGATCACCGCCTCGGTGTGACCGGCCCGTTCCAGCACCCCTCCCGGGCGGGCGCGCAACGGGAAGATGTGGCCCGGCTTGGCGAAGTCGGCGGCGGTGAACTCGGGATCGGCCAGCGCGCGGATGGTCGTGGCCCGATCCCAGGCGCTGATCCCGGTCGTCACCTCCGGCCCGGCCGCGTCGACCGAGACGGCGAAGGCGGTCCGGTAGCGCGAGGTGTTGTTGGCCATCATCGGGGGCAGCTCGAGCTGGTCGAGCCGGGCCGGCTCCATCGCCACGCAGATCAGCCCGCGGGCCTCCGCCATCATGAAGTTCACCTTCTCGGGGGTGGCCGCGTCGGCCCGCAGGCAGAGGTCGCCCTCGTTCTCCCGATCCTCGTCATCGACCACGATCACGAACTCGCCCCCGGCGAAGTGGGCGACCGCCTCCTCGATTCCCGAGAACGCGACCTCGGCCAGCTCGCTCCCCATCACGCCCCGGCCCCCGGCCGCGCTGCACCGAGCTGGGGCCGGATCAGGCGCTCGACCAGCCGGGCGAGCTGGTCCACCTCCAAATTGACGACACTGCCGGGGCGGTATCCGGCGGCGGCTGTGGTCTTGACGGTGTGGGGGATCAGCGATATCCGGAGCTCGCTGCCATCGCGGCCGCGATCGGTGACCGTGACCAGGGTCAGGGAGCAGCCGTCGACGGCGATCGAGCCCTGGGGGACGCAGTAGCGCCCAACCGGCGGGGGCACCCTGAGGTTGAGCCAGAGCGCGTTCTCCTCGGGGTCCAGCCCGACGACCTCGCCCACGGCGTCGACGTGGCCGCTGACCAGGTGCCCGCCGACGGGATCGCCGAGCGCCAGCGGGGCCTCCAGGTTGACCGCCGAGCCCGGCTCCAGCAGGCCGAGGTTGGTGCGCCTATAGGTCTCGGGCATGACCTCGAGAGCGACCCGATCCTGGTCCCAGCGGACCACCGTCAGGCAGCAGCCGTTGACCGCCACGCTGTCGCCGAGCCCAAGCTTTCCCCAGCCGCTCGGGTGGGTGACCACCAGCTCGCCCTGGAAGCTCCTGGGCAGGGACTCGACCCGGCCCAGCGCGCTGACCATCCCGGCGAACACGTGCTACACCTCCGCCGTCAGCAGGAGGTCGGGACCAATCGCCTCGGCCCGCAGGCGCTCGGCGCGCCAGCCCCGCTCGAGGGTGGCTGCGCCCGG
>DATDII010000056.1:0-4161 GCA_036521135.1 Candidatus Dormiibacterota bacterium
GAGCTAGCCGCCATCCCCGCCCTGGCGCTGCTCGCTGGGGGCCTGACCGCCGGGGCGACGCAGGCGGTGGCGCTGCTGCGCGGCCGCGGACCCAGCCTTGAGGCGGCCCATGGCGCCGAGGCGACGGCTTCCTAATGAAGATCCTCGTCCTCAACTGGAAGCATCTGAGCGACCCGGCCGCCGGGGGAGCCGAGTACTACGTCGCCCGGGTAGCCAGCGCCTGGTCAGCCCGTGGTCATCGGGTGACGATGCTGGTGCCCCGCCCGGGTGGCCGAGCTCGCCCAGGTACGACCGATCCCGAGGGGGTCCAGATCGAGGAGCTGGGGTCGCGCACAACCGTGTTCCGCCAGGCGAGACAATACCTGCGGGAGCGGGGCCATGAGTTCGACGCAGTTCTGGAGTCGGTCAGCACCCGTCCCTTCTTTGCCCACGAACTGGTCGGGGATCGAGCCCTGGTGCTCTACCACCAGATTGCCGACGACGTCTGGGGAAACGAGTTTCCCTTCCCGGTCAGCTGGGTGGGCCAGCGGGTGGTCGAGCCCCACTGGCTGCGCCGGATCAGAGGAGCCAGGGTGGCGGCCAACTCGCCCTCGACCGCGGCGGACCTGACCGCCCGAGGGGTGGTGCCGGTCGGGATCGTCCCTCCCGGGGCGGACCCGGTCGGAGAGTCGGCCGCAGCCGAGTTGGGGCCGCATCCCCGGGTCATCTTCGTCGGGCGGTTGGTGCGTACCAAGCGGCCCCTGGACGCCATCCAGGCGTTTGCCCGGATTCGGGCTGCCTTCCCGGCGGCGACCCTCGACATCGTCGGCGACGGTTACCTCCGGGCTGAGCTAGAGCGGCGTCGGGCGCCTGGGGTCACGGTCCACGGCTTTGTCCCGGCGCCGATCAAGGCTGCCTTTCTGGCTCGGGCCAACCTGCTGCTCCTGCCCGGGACCCGGGAGGGATGGGGCATCGTCGCGATCGAGGCGGGCCTGCACGGTCTGCCGGTCGTCGCTTACGACGTTCCCGGGCTCCGGGACGCGGTGCTCGACCGGACGACCGGGCTCCTGACCGAGTGCAGCCCGGCGGCCCTGGGCGAGGCTGCGGTCGCGCTGATGCAGGACCCGGATCGATGGGCCCGCTACGCGCAGGCGACCCAGGAGCGGTCCCGGCTCTTCACCTGGCAGCGGGCCGCCGACGACCTCTTCGACCTGATCCCGCCTGCGCTCAGGACGCCTTCAGTGGCGGACGCGGCGTGAGTCTCCGACGCCCGATCTGGCCGATGGCTGGGGAGTCAACGTGAGCGCGGCTGCGGTGGGCCAGGCTGCCGCGCCCGAAGCGACTACCGCTTGCCCTCACAGCCTGGGCGGCTCCGCCGCGGCGGTGGCGGTGGTGATCCCGGCCCGGGATGAGGCGGCTCTGATCGGGCGCTGCCTGGCCAGCGTCGACCGCGCCCGGGCCGGCACCGCCATCCCGGTCGAGGCGGTGGTGGTGGTCGACGACCAGAGCCAGGACGGGACCGCCGCCGTCGCGGCCGCCGCCGGTGCCCGGGTCATCCGGCAGGAGGTGAGGCGGGGGCCGCTGGCCGCCTGGCAGCGGGGGATCGAGGCGAGCACGGCCCCTCTGGTCGTGTTGCTCGACGCCGACTGCGAGGTCTCGGCCGGGGCTCTGGACGAGCTCCTCGCCCCTTTTTCCGAAGCCGGCGTGGGAGTGGTCGCGGGTCGGTCGGTGGCGCTTGACGAGGGCGGGTCCGCCCGGCTGCCGCGGCGGTCGGCACGATTCAGCTCGCTGCTCCTGCACCAGACCAAGAGCCGGTTGGATGACCACGACTTCCTGCCCATCGGCAAGCTGATGGCGGTGCGGCGAGCCGCCTGGCGGGTGACCGACACGACGGTCGCACCCTGCGACCGGGTCGTGGCCACCCTGGCCCAGAAGGGGGGCTGGACGGTCCGCTACGCCCCCCGGGCGGTGGTGTTCTACCACCCGTTGACCAGCTTTCGGGAGCTGCGGTCAGACTATCTGCGGACGAATCCGGCCGCCGCTCCCGAGGGTCTTAGCCACCGCGCGCTGCCTCGGACGGTCCTCCTTGGCGCTGGTCTGGCAGCCCTGTGGGCGGCGCCCCTCGATGGGCTCGCCTGGGCGCTCTGCCGGGTTCGCCTGGGCGCGGCCGGCCTCGCACAGCGGGGGCGGCGCGCTGCCGACACCTGGTGAGCCGGCAGCGAAGGCGGACTGGGCCGACGCGTTTGCCGACGACTCCGCTCTGGTCGTCCCCCGAGGGCCAGAGCGCGCCGCCCACGGCCCCCGGCCCGAAACGCACCTGGGCCCGGCGACTGCCGGCCATCTTGCTGGTGGCGATGGCGGTTCACGTGGTCGCCGCGATGGCGCTGATGCCGGTCTCGGGCCAGCCCTACGACCTGGCCGCCCTGACCGGCGCCAGCGAGGCCTGGCTCCGCTGGGGCTTTCCTCTGCTCTACAACTGGAAGTTCGGCTTTGACCTGAGCGCGATCGCCCTCGGCGCCCAGGGCCTGCGCTTTGTCCTGGAGCAGTTGGGTATGGGAGGCGCCGCCGCTCTGGCGACGGCCTGGAAGCTGCCCCTGGTCGCGGCCAATCTGATGGTGGCGGTCACGCTTCTCGACCTGGGCCGGCTGCTCAAGGTGCGGCGGCCGACACTGGTGCCGGTCCTCTGGCTCCTGTCTCCGGTGTCGATCTGGGTCGCCGCCGGGCATGGCCAGGTGGAGCCGCTCATGGTCCTCTCCTTCGTGCTCGCCCTCGACCTGTTCCTCAGGGGTCGCCCCGGCTGGGCAGGGGTGGTGGTTGGGCTCGGGGTGGGCATCGAGTACCTCCCCGGGGCGATCGTGCTGGTCGCCGCCCTCTGGCTGTACACCGCGGTGCTGGGCCGGCGCGATGCGCTCCGGTTCGCCGGGGGCGGCCTCCTGGCGCTTCTCGCCTGCTTCGGGCCGGCCCTGCTCACCGGGGTGGGTCGGAGCAGCCTGCTCTCGGGGCTCTCCTTCACCGCCGGGGTGACGGCCAACTCCGGACGGCTGGTGGCCGGCCAGGCGGCGGGGAGCTCGTCGGTCTGGGCGGTCTTCGGGCTCTCGCCGGGGGGGATCTGGGTCTTGGTCGCGGTCCTCGCAATCGCGGCGATCCTGGTAGCGGTCGCCCGCCGCTCGCTGCGCCAGCCAGAGCTGCTTGAGCGCCAGCGACTCGGCGTCGGAGCTGCCGGTGGGCTGCTCCTCTGCCTGGTTCTCCTTGACCCGGGCGCCCTGCCCCAGTTCGCGGACCTGGCGCTGGGAGCCCTCTGCCTGGTCGCGCTGACGGTCGACCTGAGCCCGCTGGTCATCATCGTCGGCCCCTTGCTCCAGCTCGCGGGCGGGTTCTTCTACGTCTATGGAGGCTCGTTCCAGTCGTACTGGTATGACATGTGGTACCGGTCGGGCGCGCCCGGCTGGTCCTTCCCCCAGAGCCCGCTCCTGGCCAACATCAGCGAACGCATGGGGGCGCTGGTCATAGTCGCCGGCCTGCTCTGGGTCGTCACCCGGGCGGCGGTGCCGCACATCTCCATGGCGAGGGCGCGCCTGCGGCTTCCCGCCCGGGCGATCGGGCTCACCGCCGCCGTGGCCGTCGCCGTCTCCGGCTCGCTCTTCCTGGCGGTGTGGTCACTCCAGCCGACGTTCTGGAGCGGCGTCGGCGCCAGCGGACCGGCGGCGCTGGTCGACTTCCCTGGGATCACGGCGTCCCGGCAGGGGGTGACGCCAACCCGCGACGGAGTGACCCACGTGAGCTTCGGCCCGGTCCTGGTGGCGGCTGCGGCCGAGTCGGCAACCGCGCCGACCACCACCCTCTCGATCCAGGCCAGGCCGCTTCTGCTGGCGACCCGGGCCGGCAGTCCCCTGGCGGCGGCTGGAGTCGTCGATGCCGCAGTGATCCCGGATTGGTCGGCTAGGGCCGGCTCAGTCCACTCGGTGTGGGTGAGCCTTCTCCTTGGCCGCAAGGACTGGCTGACGGCGGCCGCGGCCGAGAGCCGCCCCCCCCGGCTTAGGGCGGGCGGCCAGACCGTAGCTGCCAGCTCCGTCGACTGGCTGGTCCCGGGCTGGGCCATGATCAGCTACTCGGTCCCGGCTCGGGCGATCTCGGCGACCGGTGTGGTCGACCTCTCGCTGGCCGGGGCCAGCAGCCAGGATC
>DATDII010000057.1:0-7618 GCA_036521135.1 Candidatus Dormiibacterota bacterium
CGGCTTGGGACGAGCCCATCTAGCGGTCCTGGCCTATCGCTGATTGCCCTTCTTTATGGCCTAGGACTCGGGATTCGCGGCGACATCGCTGAAGGTTGGCTTCGGTGTCGACGCAGGCTTCCGACACTTTTCGGAAGCGCGATCGACGGAGCAGATGTGCGCCGCAGATTAGCTGAGCGGCCTGTCGCAAAACCGCGATAGCGATGCAGTTTCTTAGCGCTTGCATCGGGCGCCGCGGTGGCGACTGCGCCGAGCTTCTCCCTGGCGATGGGCTCTCCCGGTGCCGTGTCCTTCTGGGTAGGGGCGCGACAGAGTTGCTCTCGGCCAAGACCCCGGTGCGGACTGACGGCGCACCGCAGAGGCCGCCATCGCCGTTCTCCAAGCGGTGCTCGCAGGCGGCACTCGATGCAGCGCCAGCGGATACAGCGGGCGGCGTCGTGAGGAGCCATCGGCGACAATGGCGCCAAGGTGACCAAGGTTGTCATGACGCTGCCCGTTCCCGGGCCGGCCGAGAGCCTGCTCCGCGAGCGCTGCGAGGTCGAGCTGCTGGGGGAGATCCTGCCGCCGGAGAGGTATCGGTCGGCGATCCAGGGGGCGGATGCCCTGCTGCCCCAGTTGCGCGACCGGATCGACGAGGCGGCGCTGGACGCGGCTGGCGCTGGGCTCCGGGTCGTCTCCAACTACGCGGTCGGGCTGGACAACGTCGACATCCCCGCCTGCACCGAGCGGGGGATCTACGTCGGGCACACCCCGGACGTCCTCACCGACGCCACCGCCGACCTGGCGATGACTCTCCTGCTCTCCGCAGCCCGCCGGGTGGTCGAGTCCGACCGCGAGATGCGAGAGGGACGCTACCCCGGCTGGAAGCCCGACTACCTGCTGGGCCAGGAGGTGACCGGGGCGACGCTCGGGGTGATCGGCTTCGGCCGGATCGGGCAGGCGGTCGCCCGCCGGGCGGCTCGCGGGTTCTCGATGCGGATCCTCGCCTACGACCCGATCGGGATCAGGGGGGGCGACGAGCTCGGGGTCGAGGAGTGTTCCCTCGAGCGCCTGCTGACCGACTCCGACTTCGTCAGCTGCCACGTGCCCCTGACCGAGGAGACGCACCACCTGATAGGGGCCAAGGAGATGGCGAGCATGCGCCGGACCGCGATCCTGATCAACACCTCCCGGGGCCCGATCATCGATGAGGCGGCCCTGGTCGACGCGCTCCGCTCGGGAGAGATCGCCGGGGCCGGCCTCGACGTCTACGAGCGCGAGCCGGAGATGGCGCCGGGCCTGGCCCAATGCGCGACCGCGGTGCTGCTGCCCCACCTCGGCAGCGCCACCTGGAAGACCCGGGCCGCCATGGGGGAGCTGGCGGCGCGCAACATCCTGGCCGTGCTCGATGGCGGCGCTCCGATCGCCTGCGCCAACCCCGGGGTCACCCCCCGCCGGTGAGACCCCGGCTGATCATCTCCGACCTCGACGGGACGCTCCTCGATGAGCGGCTCGAGATCGACCCCCGCGACGCCCGGGCCGTAAGTGAGGCCCAGGCGGCTGGGATCCGGGTCGGCGTCGCCACCGGCCGGATGTACCGCTCCGGCCTGCCCCACGCGCTGGCCCTGGGCGCGGACCTGCCCCTCATCTGCTACCAGGGGGCCTTGATCCAGGAGCTGGCCCGGGGCACCTCGGAGGCCGAGATGGCGGACGCGCCGATCCTCAGCCAGGATGGCGTCCCGGCCGAGCTCGGCCTCGAGGTCCTGGCCATCTGCCGCGAGCGCGGCTACGCCCTCAACGTCTACCAGGACGACCACCTCTACGTTGACGAGATCAACGAGGATGTCCGCTTCTACACCGGGATCGCGCAGGTCGAGGCCGTGGTGGCGACCAGCCCCTCCCTGGAGGAGAGGGTCCGTCGGGGCAGCACCAAGCTGACGGTGGTCTCCGCCGACCAGGACCGCTTCCGGACCGCCCTCGAGCAGCTCCAGGCGCTGGTCGGGGACCGGGCCGAGGTCACCCGCTCCCTGGTCGGCTTCTGCGAGGTCACCGCCCCTGGGATCAACAAGGGCCGTGCCTTGCGCTGGCTCTGCCGCCACCTGGACATCGATCCCGGCTCGGTGGTGGCGCTCGGGGACGCCCCCAACGACCTGCCCCTGCTCGAGGCGGCCGGGACCAAGGTGGCGGTCGAGACGGCGGCGCCCGAGGTGAGGGCGGCCGCCGACTGGTTGGTGCCCGGACCGGGCCAGGGCGGGCTGGCGGAGCTGGTCCGCCGCCTGCTCCGGGCCCCCGCCCAGGCCCGGTGAGCCGCTAGCTTGAGCCTCTCCGTCGGGATCGTGGGTCTGCCCAACGCCGGCAAGTCCACCCTCTTCAATGCGCTGACCAGAGCCCAGGTGCCGGTCGGCGCCTTCCCCTTCACCACGATCGACCCCAACACCGGCGTCGTCCCTGTCCCTGACGACCGGATCCGCCAGCTGGCGGAGATCTTCCACCCGCCCAAGGTGATCCCGGCCACGGTCACCTTCACCGACATCGCGGGACTGGTCAGGGGGGCGCATCTGGGCGAGGGGCTAGGCAACCAGTTCCTGGGTCACGTCCGGGGCGCGGACGCGATCGCCTTCGTGCTGCGCGCCTTCAGCGCCACCGAGGTGAGCCACGTCGAGGGCGGGGTCGACCCCCTTCGGGACCTGGAGATCCTCGAGGTGGAGCTGAACTTGGCCGACCTGGCGACCGTGGACCGGCGGCTGGAGCGATCCGGCAAAACGGCCCGGGCCGGGGCGGCCTCCCGGGAGGTCCAGGCCGAGGTGGCGGGCCTGACCAAGGTGCGCCAGGCCCTCGACCAGGGCCTGCCCGCCCGCGGCGTCCTGCTCTCGGCTGAGGAGGCGGTAGCGGTGAGGGAGGCCCAGCTGCTCACCGCCAAGCCGGTCATCTTCGTGGCCAACGTCGATGAGGACGAGTTGGCCGGTGATCCCTCGGCCGGCCCGGCGGCGGCGATCCAGCAGCGAGCCGGCCAGGAGGGCGCCGACTTCGTGCCGGTCTCGGCCAAGCTCGAGGCGGAGCTCTCCGAGCTCGAGCCAAGCGAGGCCGACGAGTTCCTCGCCGGCCTGGGGATCGCCGAGGCCGGCCTGGGCCGGCTGAGCCGGGCGGGATACCACGCACTCTCCCTGCAGACCTTCTTCACCGCCGGCGAGAAGGAGGTCCGGGCCTGGACCGTCGGCCGGGGCGCGAATGCCCGGGACGCCGCCGGGGCCATCCACACCGACTTCGCCAAGGGCTTCATCCGGGCCGAGGTCTGCGACTGGGAGGAGCTGGTCCAGGCGGGCGGCTACGCCCAGGTCAGAGAGCGGGGCCAGCGCCGGCTCGAGGGCCGGGACTACCTGGTCCGGGACGGCGACGTGATGCACTTCCTCTTCAACGTCTGAGAGTGGGCTGCCCTGGTCGGCCGGGGTCTTGAGTTCGGGCAATCGGCTCGACGCGGGCCTTCCGGCCCGGCCTGTTCACAGCGCACCGATATTGGCGAAAATCTGGTGCCCCTGGGACCTTGCGGTCCACAACATTCTGTGGTTCAATACTCTGCGGGCACAAGATGTGGCCCCACACACATCGCCCACGCAGGCAGTGGGCGCTGGCACCGCTTCGTCCCCTCCTTCGCCAAGCTGACCCCCACCCCGCCGGTGCTCGCTGCCTGCACCGTTCCCCGCTCGATCGGGGTCCGGCCCTGGCTTGGATACACTTGCCCCCGCCGCCGCCCGGGATCCAGATCCCGGCACCAAGTTCGCGGAGCTCTCCAATTGGCACGACGCACCAGGCGCCGTCCGACGTCGACCGCGCGCAAGCGGCCCGGCTCGGCTAGGGCGCCCCGACCAGGGACCAACGAAGCCCCGGCCAGCATCCCCCCGGGCGAGGTCGCGGAGACCGAGCCGGTCGAGGCGGCGGCGGCTCAGGCTCCCCTACCGGGGCCGGCGCCGACATCGCTGCTGCCAAGGCGGCGCCGGGACCAGGCCCCACCGGAACCGGCCAGCCCGCCCCCGGCGGTAGAGACGGTCGCGCCGCCAGCGCCACCGTCCGCATCCTTCCTGCCGACCAGGACGGGCCTGCCCACCAAGGCGGGCCGGATCGCCGGCCGGGCGGAGCGGCAACGGCAGCAGCAGGCCAACCTGGAGCCGCTCGACGACAGCCCGGCCATCCCCGTCGACCGCACCCCGTACCTCTGGCTCGACCTGCGTCGGGTGATCTTCGTCTCCGCCTGCATGGTCGTGCTGGTGATCGTGGGCGCGGTCGTCCTCCACTAGAGGGCCAGATCCGGCCCCACCCTATACTCGGCCCATGCGGGTGATCCTCTACACCGGCAAGGGCGGTGTGGGCAAGACCACCGTCGCCGCCGCCACTGCGGTCAAGTGTGCCGCGATGGGCCTCCGCACCTTGGTCATCTCCACCGACGCCGCCCACAGTTTGGGTGACTCGCTCGACCGCGACCTCGCTCCCCAGCCGGTCGAGGTTGGTCCCAACCTCTTCGCCCAAGAGGTCAACGCGCTCCAGGAAATGGAGGGCCACTGGGAGAAGATTCACGGCTACCTGTCGGTGCTGTTCCACAGCCAGGGAGTCGACGAGATCATCGCTGAAGAGTTGGCGACACCTCCTGGAATGGAGGAGATCTCGAGCCTGATGTGGATCCGCCGCCACTCCCAAATGCACGAATTCGACTTGCTGATCGTCGACTGCGCGCCGACCGGAGAGACCCTTCAGCTGCTCGCCTTCCCCGACGTGGCCCGCTGGTATCTGGACCGGATCTTCCCGCTCGAGCGCAAGGTTATGCGGGTGGCCCGGCCGATGGTCCAGCCATTCGTGAGAATCCCACTGCCCGGCGACGAGATCTACGGTTCGATCAAGAGCCTGCTGCTCGATCTGGAGTCGATGAAGGAGGTGCTGAGCGACTCCAAGTCATGCACGGTCCGGCTCGTGTTGAACCTGGAAAAGATGGTGATCAAGGAGGCTCAGCGGGCCTACACCTACCTCAACCTCTACGACTACCAGGTCGACGCGGTGCTGGTAAACCGGGTGCTCCCGGAGGCGGCCGGGGATGGCTACTTCGCCGAGTGGCGACGTTCGCAGCAGCGCTACGCGGAGCAGGTGGAGGCGGCCTTTTCGCCAGTGCCCATCCTCGAGAGTCAGCTCTTCGACCACGAGGTGGTCGGGCTCGACAACCTGCGCGAGCTGGGCGAGTCGCTCTTCGGGGACATCGACCCGGGAGCCATCCTCTACAGCACCAAGCCGCAGGCGCTGCGCAAGGTCGGCGAGGAGTACATCCTCACCTTGCAGCTGCCCTTCGCCACCAAGGAGCAGGTCGACCTGACCCAGCGCGACGACGAGCTCTACGTCAGCGTCGGCCCCTACAAGCGCGAGATCAGCCTGCCCCGGGTTCTCCACGGCCGGGCGACCACCGCGGCCCACCTGGAGAGCGGTCAGCTGGCGATCCATTTTGGGAGATCGTGATGGAGCGAGAAGAAGCGGCCCGGATCGGCGAGTGGGCGGTCCGCCACCTGGGCGAGGTGGTGACCAAGGCGGCCGACGAGCTCGGCGACCTGGTGCCGCCCGAGTCCCGCTCGCACCTGCTCAAGGCCCAGCGGGAGATGTTCCTCGCGGCGGCGGCGGCGCTCGAGCACCGGCGCCATCCCAAGGGGCAGAAGGGCAAGCGCCGCGCCCGCAAGATCGTCCTGGACTGAGCCTCGGTGCTGGGGACCGGCGTTGAGTTCTACCTCGTCCTGCTCATCTTCGCCGTCCCCGGGATCGTCATCGGCTTCACCGTGCACGAGTTCTGCCATGCCCAGGTGGCGACCTCCTATGGCGACCCCACCCCCCGGGCCCAGGGCCGGCTCTCCCTCAACCCGGCCGTCCAGATCGACCCGCTCGGGCTCGCCTGCCTGGTCCTGATCGGGATCGGCTTCGCCCGCCCGGTCCAGTTCAGCCCGCTCTATGTCAGGCGGGGCCGGCAGCGGGCCTGGGTCTCAGCCGCCGGCCCGCTCAGCAACCTCCTTGTGGCGGCCCTCTTGGCCGTCTTCCTGCGGCTCCTGATCACCGCCGACCCGGCGGTCCAGAACTGCCTCCTGCCCAGCTTCAACCTGACCCTGGCCGGCTATCTCTACTGGTTCCTGATCGAGGCCTTCTTCGTCAACGTGATCCTCTTCATCTTCAACCTGATCCCGATCCCGCCTCTCGACGGATACGGCGTCGCCGAAGGCCTCTTCCGCAGCCACGCCCCCCTGCTGTTCCAGTGGATCGAGCGCAACCGGATGGGGATCCTGGTCGCCGCCCTGCTCCTCTTCTTCGTCCTCCCCGAGTTCTTCAACTCGGGCTTCTCGATCAGCGGCCCGATCTTCGCCGCCGGGGACTGGATCTGGCGCGTGGTGGTCGGAGGCCAGCCCCCGGCCGCGCTCCTGCCCAACCTCAACTACCTGATCAACCCGGCCGGCCAGGGACTGGCCAACATCCTGACGAACCCATGTCTGGCCTTCTGACCCCGCGGCGGGTGATCGGGGCCCAGGCGGTCGTGGTCGACGACCAGGGCCGGGTCCTGCTCCAGCTCCGCCCCTGGCCGCTCGGCTGGGAGCCGCCCGGAGGCCACGTCGGACCGGCCGAGGAGCCGGCCGCGACCGTGGTCCGCGAGACCATCGAGGAGACCGGGCTCGAGATCGCGGTCGACCGTCTCATCGGTTACTACCGCTTCACCGGCATCCGCCGCGCCACCGATGTCGTCTTCCGGGCCCGGGTGATCGGCGGCGGCCTCCAGCCCAGCCGGGAGGCCTGGCGGCTCAGGTGGGTCGACCCCGAGGAGCTCCCCCGCTCGCTCTTCCCCTGGTACCGGGAGCGGATCGCCGACGCCGTCGGGGAGCCGGGGCCGGCCACGGTGGAGCGGGTCCAGCCGGTCGGGATGGGGGCTGTCCTCGGCCACGGCCTCGCCCTGCTCGCCGACTTCCTCCGGCTGCCGGCCCGCTCGAGGCAGCACCCCCGGCCGCGCTGAGCCGATGCAGATAGCGCTCGCCTTCGCCGGGGGCCTGGTCCTGATGCTGGTCGCCGCGACCCTCTTCACCAACGCCATTGAATGGGGTGCCCGCAGCCTCGGGCTGGGCCACGGCATGACCGGGAGCGTGATGGCCGCGGTGGGCACGGCCATGCCCGAGACGATCGTCCCGATCGTGGCCCTGATCGCGGGTGGCGCCGAGGCGACCCAGACCGCGACCGGCGCCATCCTCGGGGCTCCCCTGATGCTGGCCACGATCGGGCTGGGCTTGGTCGGAGTCGTCGGCCTGATCTGCGGCCGCCGCCATCTCAGGGTCGAGGGGCCGGCCGCCCGCCGGGTGCTCTGGGCCTTCGCGATGAGCTACGTCCTCCTGATCGTGGGGGCGTTCGTGCCCCGCCAGCTGCGCTGGCTCGACGCCCTGGTGCTGGCCCTGCTCTACGTCGGCTTCGTGCGCCGGACGATGCGGGCCGACGTCGCCCCCGAGGGCGACTATGAGCCGCTCTGGTTCTCACGGCTGGCCAGGGGCTGGGCCCCTGAGGGCCGGGGCCGGCTGGCCCTGCCCGCCGTCCAGGCGGCGGTCGGGCTGGCTGGGCTCGCCCAGGCCAGCGAGGTGTTCCTCTT
>DATDII010000058.1:0-4863 GCA_036521135.1 Candidatus Dormiibacterota bacterium
GGGGACCGCGACCACCTGGAACCCGGCCTGGCGGACGGCCGCCACCAGCCGGCGGCCCGGGTCGCTGATCCCTGGGGTGCCCGCGTCCGAGACCAGGGCGACGTCGCCCCGGTCGAGCTGCTCCAGGACCGCCGGGATCCGGCGCTCCTCCTGCTCCCCGGGCAGGGCGAGCAGCCGGGGCCGTGGCGACATCCCCTGGAGCAGGAGCCCGCTCCGCCTGGTGTCCTCCGCCACCACCGCCCCGACCCCTCCCAGCACCTCCAGCGCCCGGGGTGAGAGGTCGGCCCGGTTGCCGATCGGGGTGGCGACCACGTAGAGGACCCCAGCCACCTGGTCAGTGACCCCAGTCGCGGGGATAGCGGAAGTCCTGGCCCACGCTCCGGCGCGAGAGCTTGGCGATCAGGGGGGCCCGACGCTTGAACTGGGATCCCCGCACCCGCTGCCAGATCGTTTGGACCAGCTCGCGGTCGCTGCCCGCCTCGACAACCTCCTCCAGGGAGAGGCGCCGGTCGATCAGCTGGTAGAGGATGGCGTCTGCGTCCGAGTAGGAGAAGCCGAGGTCGCCCTCGTCGGACTGGCCCGCGAAGAGGTCGGCCGAGGGCGCCTTGTCCAGCACCGAGGCGGGCAGGTCCAGATGGCGGGCAAGCTGGAAGACCTGGGTCTTGTAGAGGTCGCCGAGGGGGTTGAGGGCGTGGGCGCCGTCGCCCCAGAGGGTGCTGTAGCCCAAGAGGAGCTCCGACTTGTTGCTGGTACCCAGCACCAGCGCCGCGCGGGTCGCCGAGGCGTCGTACAGGATGCTCATCCGCTCTCGGGCCATCTTGTTGCCCCGTCGGTTCGGGTCGGCGGTGGGGAACTGGCTGAAGTAGGCGTCGACCTGGGGGCTGATGTCGATCAGGAGCAGCTCGATGCCCAGCTGCCGGGCCACCATCCGGGCATCCTCCAGGCTGCTGCTCAGGCTCTCGCGGTAGGGCAGGGCCAGCCCCAGCACCTCGCTCGGCCCGAGCGCCGATACCGCGAGTGCGGCCGCCACCGCCGAGTCGACCCCGCCCGAGATCCCGACCACCACCCCCTTGGCCCCGACCTTGAGCACCTCGTCCCTGATGAAGTCGGTGAGGATGCCGGCGACCAGCTCGGCGTTGATGGCGAGGTCAGTCATCACCGAGCAGGCCCAGCTGGCGCTCGACCACGTCGAAGCGCTCGTCGCGGAGCAGCGGAAAGGCGATCCGGGCGCGGCGCAGCTCGCCCCTGTCGAGGTCAGCGTGGAGCACCCCCTCGGCGTCGTCGAGGGGTCCGGCCAGGGTGCGGCCGTCCGGGCCGACCAGCCGGCTGCCACCCCAGAAGTGGAAGCCGTCCTCGAAGCCGACCCGGTTGCAATAGGCGATGAACACCGTGAAGAGCTCGGCGTAGGTCCGGAGCATGGCCCCGTAGGAGGTTGCGCTGCCGAGCTCCCCCTCCCCTCCCGAGATGCCCCGCCCGGGGCTGGCGGAGGGACACAGGAGGAGGTCGACCCCGGCCCGGCTCAGGAGGTAGGCCGAGCTCGGGTGCCAGAGGTCCTCGCAGACGAGGATCCCGACCCGCCAGCTGCCACCCTCTCCCAGGACCAGGTCGAACACCTCGAACCGGTCCCCCGCCGCCAGGTGCCTCTGCTCGTCGAACATGCCGTAGGTGGGCAGGTAGACCTTGCGGTGGATCTGGCGGACGGCCCCGTCCGCGATCAGGATGGCGGCGTTGTAGAAGCGGAACTGGTCCGACTCGAGCACCAGTCCGACCAGGGCCGCCGCCCCGCCGGTGGCCCGGACCAGATCCTCGACCTCGGGCCCGTCGAGCCGGACCGCCGCCTCCGGGGTGAGGTCCTTGAGCACGTAGCCGGTAAGGCTCAGCTCCGGGAGCACTATCAACTGGGAGCCCAGCTCAACCTCGGCCGCGATCCGCTGGCAGCACCAGGCGAGGTTGGCGGGGACGTCGCCCAGGACCGGCTGGTGCTGGACCAGGGCGAGCTTGACCGGACGGCTGCGGGGCATCTCAGCGGACCACCGCGGCGGGCAGTTCGCCGCGGAGGAAGGCGCCCACCAAGGGGGCGAGCGCGTCGGCCGGCTCGTAGAGGAACGCGGCCTTGGGCAGGGCCCGGACGAACTCCTCACCGTAGCTGCGCTCCAAGATCCGAGGATCGCAGATCACCACCGCCCCTCGGTCGCCGTGGCGGCGCACCAGGCGGCCGAAGCCCTGCTTGAGCCGGAGCACCGCCTCAGGCAGGGAGAGCTGGGCGAAGGAGTCGAGACGCCCCCTTGCCCTGGCCTGGAAGATCGGGTCGGTGGGCACCGGAAAGGGCAGCTTGTCGATGACCACGCACTGGAGGACCTCCCCGGGCAGGTCGATGCCCTCCCAGAAGCTGCTGGTGCCGAGAAGCACGGTCCGCGGCTCCCGGCGGAAGTTGCGCAGGACCTGGTTGCGGGTACCGTCCAGCCCCTGCCCAAGGACGGCTATCCCCTGGCGCTGGAGGAGCGGGCGAAGCTGCCCATGGACCTCCCGGAGCGCCTGGTAGCCGGTGAAGAGCACCAGGGTCCGCCCACCCAGCTCGGCGGCGATCTGGGCCACCATCTCGGTCACCACCCGGGCGTGCTGGGGATCGCCGTGCCCGGGCATCCCCCTGGGCAGGCAGCAGAGCGACTGGCGCAGGTAGTCGAAGGGCGAGTCGAGGACGAGCTCCTCGGCGTCCTCCACCCCGAGCCGGTCGCGCAGGTACTCGAAGGAGCCGCCGACCGCCATCGTCGCCGAGGTGAGCACCACCGTCTCGCAGCGTTGGAAGAGGTGCTCCCGGAGCGAGCTGGCCACCTCTGCGGGCGCCGTCCGGAGGACCGCGCGGTCGCCCCGCTCGATCTCGACCCAGGCGACGTGGCCAGCCTGGTCAGCACCCTCGCCACCGCCGCCGAGGACGTTGGCCCAGGCGCTGCTCACCACCCTGTCCATGCCCGCCAGCGCCTCGGCCGCGACCCAGCACTCCCGCGGCCCGTTGTCCGGCTGGGGCCAGAGGGTGGTCTGGAGCTGACCCTCTTCCCCGGCCCGGCGGAGGTCGGCGCTGGCCTGGCGCAGGGCCCGGCCCAGCCGTCCGACCGAGCGGGCCACCTGCTCCCAACCCTCCCTTCCCGGGGCGCGCTGATCCAGGACCAGGAACGAGGGACCCCTCGCCTCACCTTCGGCGACCGCGGCCAGGACCAGATGGCGCAGGTCGGCGAAGAAGGTGCTCGCTAGCTGGCGAAGCGCCTTCAGCGAGCGGTTCACCTCCTGGTCGCCGAAGTCAGGAAGGCGGTCGGTCACCGCCAGCACCGCGCCCAGGCCGAGGCGGGCGCCCTGGGCCTGGGTCGCGGCCTCCTCCAGGTGATGGGCCTCATCGACGATCAGGTGGTGAAACTCCGGCAGCACCGCGCCCCCGCTGTCGGCGTCGGCGAGGAGGAGCGCGTGATTGACGATCACCGTGTCCGCCTCGCGGGCGGCCACCCTGGCCTTGACCATGAAACAGCGGCCGTCACGCCAGTTGTGGCAGGCCGGCCCGAGGCAGTCGTCCACCGTGGAGCCGACCTTCTCCCAGAACTCCGGGTCCCGGCCGGCCAGGCGCAGTTCGCCCCTGTCCCCCACCTCGGTCTGGTGGGCCCAGATCAGGGCCCGGACCTTGAACCGGACCTCGTCGGGATCCTGGCGGCGGCCGGTCGGGCCCGAGGCGAGCCAGCGCTCGAGCCGGCGCAGGCTGAGGTAGTTGCCGCGCCCCTTGAGGACCGCGGTCCTGACCTGGAGCGGCTTGGCGACCTCGGCCAGGGGCACGTCGTGCTGGGCCAGCTGCTCCTGGAGGGTGATGGTGTGGGTCGAGATCAGCACCCGGCCGCCACCCCTGGCCGACCACTCCCTTGCCGGGACCAGGTATGCCAGCGACTTGCCGACCCCGGTCCCGGCCTCGACCAGCAGGGTCTGGCCCCGATTGAACGCCTGGGAGACGGCCAGGGCCATCTGCTGCTGCTCCTCGCGGAGCTCGAAGTCGGCGGCCGTGGCGGCCAGGCCTCCGGCCGGGCCGAAGGTGGCGAGGATGCCCGGCTCATCGATCCCGCCCGCCGGCAGCGGCGCCGGCTCGGGACGAGAGGGAGCCTTGGCGTCGAGGTCGGGAGGGAACGCCACGGTCGGTCCCACGGGCGGGCTCCGGCGTGCCAGCTGCCGGGCCAGGTAGGCACCGGCGGGCCAGCCGCCGTCAGCGCAGAGCTGGCGGACCCGCTCCCGCAGGCTGTCCGGCAGGGCCAGGGCGGTCTCGATCAGGCTCTCCAGGAGCAGCTGGGTCGCGAGGGCGTCGGACAGGGCCCGGTGGGGGCGGTCGTGGGGCAGGTCGAGAGCCTGGCTCAGCTGCTCCAGGCTGTGGCTCGACGCCGCCGGGAGCAGCACCCGGGCCAGCTCCGAAGTGTCGAGGGCGACCCGGCCCGCGAACGCCTCAGGCAGGACCTCGGTGCAGAAGGCCATGTCGAAGGAGACCCCGTGGCCGATCAGGAGGCAGCCCTCGGAGAAGAGCGCCAGCCCGGCGACAGCCTCGCCCGGGCTGGGCTGGCCGCGGAGATCCTGGTCGTGGATCCCGCAGAGCCGCTGGATCACCAGCGGGACGGGCATGCCGGGGTCGGCCAGGGTCGAGTAGGTGTCGAGCACCCCGGTCGAGTCGAACTTGACGGCCCCGATCTCGATAATCCGGTCAGTCCGGGCGCTGAGCCCAGTCGTCTCCAGGTCGAAGCTGACCAGGGTCGGCTCGGGCGCCGCGGTGCTGCTCTCATCCATCTGCACTGCCCACCTTAGCCGGGCCCGGTGGGCGGCAGAGCCCTGGCCGGTGGACTACCC
>DATDII010000059.1:0-2644 GCA_036521135.1 Candidatus Dormiibacterota bacterium
TCGGCGTCAGCACGCTGCTCGGCCTCGGCGTCTTCGCCGTGGCCGGGGCGCTTGCCATCAGCTGGCTCGGCCGGCGGGGCCGGCATGACGTGGTCACGGCACTGGCCCTGGTGCTGATGCTGGGCCTGGGCTCGCTCTTTCTGAGCATGAGTCAGCAGTACGCTGAGGAGACGTTCTCGCTTCTCTTCGGGGACGTGGTCGGCGTCAGCGGTGCGGAGCTGTGGCCGATCCTGGGTCTGGGAGTCGCCTGCGTCGCGGCGATCCTCATCCTCTTTCGCCCTCTCCTGCTCAGCTCGGTGCTGCCCGATGTGGGTGAAGCCCAGGGCGTGTCCGCCTCGCGCATGGAGGTCTGCTTCCTGCTCCTGGTGGCGCTGGCCACCACCATGAGCGTGCCCCTGGTCGGCGCCTTTCTCATGTTCAGCTTGCTGATCGGCCCTGCGGCGGCGGCCAGGTCGCTGAGCTCCCGCCCGGCGACGGCGATGGGGCTCGGGGTCGCCATCGCACTGGCAGTGGTTTGGCTAGCCATCGCTCTCGCCTACCTGTCGGCCTGGCCGATCGGGTTTTTTGTGGGCGTCCTCGGGGCCAGCGCTTACGGGCTCGCCCGCGGCTGGTCCGGGTTGCGCTCCCGAGTACCGCCGTGCCGGCGGGCTGCCCTGGAGGCGGTCCTGTGAGCGCCATCCGAGAGGCAGGCCCGATCCCGCCGGAGCGGGCTTCCGGGTTGGCATCGGCGCGCGATGCGTCGCCAGGCGATCTATCGGTGGGAGTTTGGGCAGGCGCCTGGGGTCCCGGCCCTGGGCCGGTGCTCAAGCGCGGCCGGGTCGCTGCGGCCGAGAGTAAGTTTTGCCGGTGACCGGCTCAGGCGAGGCGAACGGCGACGGCCGGCCTGCCGGCGCGCAACGCCGGCCCGACTCGGCCATAGACCTCAATGTCGCCAGGCGGCTCGAGGCGATTCGCCAGCGCTACACGAGGGGACGTCGCCTGCTGGTTGACTCCCTCCTGCGCGCCCGGCGTCCCCTCACCGTGACCGAGATCGTAAGTGGCGGCTCTGAGCTCCCGGCGAGCAGCGCCTACCGCAACCTGGCGATCCTGGAGCAGGCCGCCGTGGTCCGGCGGGTCCAGCTCAGCGGTGAGTTCGCCCGCTACGAGCTGAGCGAGGAGCTGACCAGCCACCACCACCACCTGGTCTGCGTCGACTGCGGCTCGGTCGTCGACGTCAACCCGCCCCCCCTGCTCGAGGCCAACGTCTCTGCGACCGCCAAGGAGGTGGCCGCCGCCACCGGTTTCCGACTCGAGAGCCACCGCCTCGACCTGATCGGGCACTGCCAGGCCTGCTCCTGACCGCGAGCCGTTCGCGGGCCTCCAACCGGGTGTCGCCAGGCCGCGCCAGACGTGGCGGATCAGACGGGGGTCAGGCGTCCACCAAGATGCGTCAGGGTGACCGGAGCGACCATCAGGGCTCGGCGATCGGGATCCCTTCCCGCTTGCGTCTGGTCCCGCTCTCGTTGGGTCCGCCCCGGCGGGCGGCCAGCACCGATCCGGCCAGGACGAGAGCGAACCCGACTCCGATCCCCGGCGTGAACTGCTCATGCAGCAAGGTCACCCCCAGGGCCACGGCCACGGCCGGGTTGATGTAGGTGATCACGGTCGCTCGAACCGGTCCAATCTCGGCTATGAGAAGGAAGAAGACCAGAAAGGCGATCGCGGTGCAGACGATCCCAAGCGCGATCACGGCCGCGATCACCGAGGCCGAGGGGAGCTGGACCGGCCGCTGCAACACCGCCGCCGGAGCGAAGATCACCGTGCAGACGGCGAGGGAGCCGCTGACGACTCCCAGGCTGGGCAGGTCCGAGAGGTGGCGCGAAAGGATCTGGGGACCGAGTGCGTAGCAGGTGACCACAACCGCCATCTCGAGCATGGAGATGACCGTGATCCGGCCCAGGTCGAAGCCGACGACGGCGCCGACCCCGACCACTCCGAGGAGCAGACCGAGGAGCCGACTCCGGGTCAGCGCCTCCTGGTCGCCCCAGACCCTGGTCAGGAGCACACCCACCAGGGGGACCGCCGCCACCAGCAGGCCCGACAGCGAGCTTGAGATATGAGTCTCGGCGTCAGAGAGGAGGAGCCAGGCGATAGCGATCTCGACCAGCGAGTAGATCAGAAGCGCCCGCCAGCGGGCGAGCAGCGGCCGAACCTGACCCCGGCTGAGCGCGATTGGAAGCAGGAGAGCCGTCCCGATCAGGGTCCGGCCGAAGACCAGATCGACCGGAGCAAGATGGCGCACCGCCACCTTGATCAGGAGGTAGGGGATACCCCAGATCAGGCACATGGCGCCGAAGAGCACCCACCCACGCCGAGTCACATCCAAAGGCTCCTTCCAGGCCACCGGCCTCGCGCCCGCCCCCGGGCGAGCCGAGATGACGACCAGAGGCTAGCGCCGAGACCCAGTGGCCGCCATCCGGAAACAGACGCTTCGCGACCGGCGCCCCCCGCCTGGGCCGTAACTCGGCCAGCGCGACTGCCGTTGGCTGAGCGGGGCCACGCTGCTGGGTGGTCACCGGCTACCGAACCGCAGGCGCGTTCGGTCACCTGGCAGGGAGCAGATCGCAGTGCACGTCCGACGCCGGCCCGCGACCATCGGCGCGCC